>JAEYOU010000237.1 GCA_023411405.1 Pseudomonadota bacterium
CCTGCCCCCCTCCGAGGTCCGCGGCACGCTGCTCGGCGTCGCGGGCGCGCTGGCGGGGGAGGCGGCCGCGCGCCTCGGACCCGCGGACCTCGCGTCGTTCGAGCGCGCGGGGCGCGTCCTCGGAGCGCCCATCTTCGTCGAGGAAGGTGGGGCGGTCGCCTACCACGGGGCCTTCGAGGCGAAGAGCGGAGAGGCCAAGTGAGCCGGGAAGTGGTATCGATCCCGGCATGACCCGGTCGACCCGCCTTCCCCTCCTTGCCCTCATCTCAATCGTTTCAGCCTGCGCCCACCCGCCGGCCCCGGAGACCGCCGCGCCCGCTCCGGCGCCCGCCCCGGCGGAGCCGCCGCGCCCGGACCGTTACGTTCCGCGGGAGGGCCCTGTGCCCTCGCTCGCGCAGACCTACGAGGGCGTCTTCCTCGTCGGCGCGGCGGTGACGCCGGGGCAGGTGCTCATGGGCTCGACGCACGAGTTCATCGCCCGGCACTTCAACGTCGTCGTCGCCGAGAACGAGATGAAGCCGGTCATGCTCTCGCGGCGCGAGGGGCAGTACGACTTCAACATGGCCGACCAGCTCGTGGACTGGGCGGTGAAGAACGAGCTCAAGGTCCGCGGCCACACGCTCGTCTGGCACCAGCAGGCCGCGCCGTGGATGTTCACGAAGGAGGGCAAGGACGTCTCGCGCGACGTCCTCATCGCCCGGATGCGCGCGTACATCCACACGGTCGTCGGCCACTTCAAGGGGCGCGTGTGGGCCTGGGACGTGGTGAACGAGGCGTTCGCGCCCGGCGAGCCCAACGTCGAGACGGTGGGCGGCTGGCGGAAGAGCGACTTCTACCGGATCATCGGCCCCGAGTTCATCGAGCTCGCGTTCCGGTTCGCGCACGAGGCCGATCCGGACGCGCTCCTCTTCTACAACGACTACGCCACCGAGCAGCCCGCGAAGCGCGCCCTCATCCTGGAGCTCGTCCGCGACCTGCAGAAGAAGGGCGTGCCGATCCACGGGGTCGGCCACCAGACGCACGTCTACCTCTCGAGCCCGGCGGTCGAGTCGCTCGAGGAGACGATCCAGGAGGTGGCGAAGCTCGGCGTGCGCAACCACGTCACCGAGATGGACGTGAGCCTCCGCACGGGCTGGGGACGGCCGGTCGAGGACGCCGAGGAGGACGTCCTCTTCCAGCTCCAGGCGGAGCGCTACGCGAAGTTCTTCCAGATGTTCGTCCGCAACCGGGACAAGATCGACGCCGTCCTGGTGTGGGGCCTGAGCGACGAGCACTCCTGGCTCCGGCCCCCCGACGCGCCGCTCCTGTTCTCGGAGATGCAGCCGAAGCCCGCGTTCTGGGCGGTGATCGACGAGGGGCTGCGGGCGAAGAGGAAGTGATCCCGGCGGGATCGTCACGCGGCCTTCGGCGTCTCCCGCCCGGACCCGCGCCGCGCCCGCCACGCCCGGCACGCGGCGCAGTCCACCTGCTCGTCCGCCCCCGCGGCGGCGTCGGCCTTGAGGCGCGCGACGCCCGGCGCCGCGAGCAGGCAGCGCGCCGGCGCGCCCGTCCGCGAGAAGCCGTGCCGGAGCGGCAGCACGCCGTTCGACCGCCAGGGGATCACGCCGTCGCGGGTGATCTCGAGCGGCTTCGCCCCCAGCACCTTCTGGACGAACCAGGGGCTCCCCTCGAGCGGCTCGGCCGAGAGCTCCTCGCCGAGGAACCTGCTCCGCTCGGCGCGACGCGCGGCGGCGTCCGGTTCGGGGTGGGTCGGGACGGAGCGAAGCTTCCTCACGGGGTAGGTCCTCCTGGCGCCAGCGAGATGCGGGCGATCCGAGCGTGCTCGGACATGGGGCGAGGAGAGCATCCTGCGTGCCACGCGGCCCGCCCGAGGACGCTCGCCCGGAGTCCGGGCCGTTGGCCGCCTGTCGCGCGTCAGGACGACGCGCGCGGGTGGCTCGCCGCGAAGCGCCGGTGGCGCCTCGCGTGCGCAGCGCGCGACATCGCGTGAACCGGGGACCCCGCCTGGCCGCGCCCCGAGCGGGCGTGCGGGCGTGCGCGCGGCCGGCCCTGGAACGTGAAGAGGCCGGCGCCTCGCGGCACCGGCCTCTCGGACACGACGCGTTCGCTCGCCGGGGCGAGCGGAGCGCTAGGCCGTCTCGGCCTCGGGCTCCACGGTCACCTTCACCTTGCCGATGACCTCGGAGTGCAGCTTCACCGGGACCTCGAAGGTGCCGACGGTCTTGATCGGCTCGGCGAGGTCGATGGTGCGCCGGTCGAGCTCCAGGCCGCGGGCGGCCAGGGCCTCGGCGAGGTCGAGCGCGGTCACCGATCCGTACAGCTTGTCCTGCTCGCCCACCTTGCGCTTCAGGGTGACGGGCGTGTCGGAGATCCGCTTCGCCACGGCCTGCGCGCTCGCCTTGAGCTTGGCGGCCTTGGCGGCGGCGATGGACTTCTGGTGCTCGAGCTCGCGGACGTTCTTCGGGTTCGCCGCCACGGCCAGGCCGCGCGGAAGGAGGAAGTTCCGCCCGTAGCCGGGCTTCACCTCCACCAGCTCGCCGCCCTTGCCGAGGTTCTCCACGTCTTCACGGAGGATGAGCTTCATGGCGGTCCTCACATCTGCCCGACGGTGTAGGGCAGGATGGCGAGCATCCGGCCGCGCTTCACCGCCGTGGCGACCTCGCGCTGGTGCTTCGCGCAGTTTCCGCTGATCCGCCGCGGGATGATCTTGCCGCGCTCGGTCAGGAAGTACTTCATCTGGTTCTGGTCCTTGTAGTCGACCTTCAGCGCCTTGTCGGCGCAGAAGCGGCACACCTTGCGCCGGCCGAAGCCGCGCCGGCCGCCCTCCTCGCCGCCGTCGCGGTCGCCGCGGTCGCGATCGCGGTCACCGCCGCGCCCGCCGCCGTAGCCGCCGCCACCACCACCACCGCCGCCGCCGCCGAAGCGGGAGCCGAAGCCACCACCCGTCTTGGGACCACCCATGTCCGGTCGCGCCATGGCCTAATCCATCCCTTCCGCCGGCTCGCCCTCGAAGGCTTCCTCGCCGGGTGCGAACTCGCCCCGCTCCTCGCGCGGCTTGGTCTCTTCCTCGACGGGCTGGAGCTTCACGTCCTGCTCGACCTGCCGGGAGTCGAAGTCCACCTCGTCGGCGAGCTTCACCGACTGGAACTTCGTCACGACGTCCAGCATCTTGAGGTTGCGCTCGAGCTCGTGCACCAGCCCCGGCTTGCCGAGGTAGAGGCAGTGCACGTAGAGCGCCTTGTTGTTCTTGGCGACGGGGAAGGCGGTCTTCCGCTTCCCCTGGTTGGTGAAGCGGATCACCTTCCCGCCCTCGCGGCTGACCACGCCGCGGAGCCGCTCCTTGATCTCGTCCACCTGCTCGTCGGGCGTCTCCGCCTTGAGCAGGTAGATGGTCTCGTACTCGCGCACGAGGTTCTTCGTCTCGGCCATGTCGCTCCCCTCGGGTTCGTAGCGGCGGTTCGCCCGCCGCGAGGAGTGATGTTGCCCGCCGCCGGCCCCATGCCGGACGCGGGGTGCAGCTCTACTGCCTCTCGTTCGAAGTGGCGGCGGACTTCGAGGCCCGCCGGTTCACCCGGTTCATCGCCTTCTCCGCCCCCAGCTCGACCGCGAGCCGGGCCGCCTCCGTGGCCCGCTCGACGGACGCCTCGAGCTCGGCCTCGTCGGCCTTCGCGAACCTGCCCAGCACGTAGTCCGCCGGGTCCATGAACTGCGGCGGACGGCCCACGCCGAACCGCACGCGGGCGTAGTCGGGGCCGCCGACGTGGGCGTTGACGCTCTTCAGGCCGTTGTGCCCGCCGTGCCCGCCCCCGACCTTGAGCTGCACCCGGAACGGCTCGAGCTCGAGGTCGTCGTGGACGACGACCAGGTCCTCGAGGCCGAGCTTCCAGAAGCGGAGCGCGGCCCCGACCGCCTCGCCGGACGCGTTCATGTACGTCTGCGGCTTCATGATCCAGGCCCGCTCCGGTCCGAGGCGGGCCTCGGCCAGCTCCGCCGCGAACTTCTGCGCGGTGAAGCGTGCCCGGGCGAGTACGGCGAGGCGGTCGGCGACCAGGAAGCCGACGTTGTGCCGCGTCCGCGCGTACTCGTCCCCCGGGTTGCCGAGGCCGACCACGAGCTTCATCCAGGGCCGCCTTTACTTCTTGCCGCCCTTGGCGGCGCCGGCAGCCGCGGCCGGAGCCGCAGCGCCCGCCGCCGGAGCGGCGCCCGCCGCGGGCG
>JAEYOU010000485.1 GCA_023411405.1 Pseudomonadota bacterium
GCGCGACCTCGCGGCGCTGCTCTCCCCGGCCGCGCGCGACCGCCTCGAGGACCTGGCCGTCCGGAGCGCCGCGCTCACGCGCCGCCGCTTCGGGCGCGTGATGCAGCTCTACGCGCCGCTGTACCTGTCGAGCGAGTGCGTGAACCGCTGCACCTACTGCGGGTTCTCGCAGGAGCTCGCCATCCCGCGGCGCACGCTCGGGCTCGACGAGGTGGAGGCCGAAGCCGAGGCCGTGCGGGCGCAGGGGTTCCGGCACCTGCTGCTCGTCGCGGGCGAGGCGCCGCGCGCCGTCACCGTGCCGTACCTCGAGGCCGTGGCCGCCCGGCTCGCGCGCCGCTTCGACTCCTTGTCGATCGAGACGGGGCAGTTCCCGGAGGAGGGCTACCGCCGCCTCGTCCAGGCGGGCTACGACGGGCTCACGATCTACCAGGAGACGTACGTCCCGGAGATCTACCGGGACGTCCACGTCGCCGGCCCGAAGCGCGCGTACGAGCGGCGCCTCGCGTTCATGGAGGCCGGCGGGCGGGCCGGGTTCCGTTCGCTCGGGATCGGGGCGTTGCTCGGGCTCGCTCCGTGGCCGGTCGAGGCGTACTGCCTCGCGCTCCACGGCCGGGCGCTCGCGCGCACCTTCTGGCGGAGCCGGATCGCGGTCAGCTTCCCGCGGATCCGCCCCGCCGCCGGCGGGTACGCGCCCGCATCCCCGGTCTCCGACGCCGACCTCGTCCAGATGATCTGCGCGCTCCGCCTCGCGCTCCCGGACGCGGAGCTGGTCCTCTCGACGCGCGAGCCCGCGGCGCTGCGCGACCAGCTGGTCGGGCTCGGCATCACGCGCATGAGCGCCGGCAGCCGGACGAGCCCTGGCGGCTACCAGGACGCGGAGGCTGGCGGCGAGCAGTTCGCGGTGCACGACGGTCGCGCGCCCGCCGAGGTCGCGCGGATGCTGGACGCGCGCGGGCTCGAGCCGGTCTGGAAGGACTTCGATCGCGCCTTCGTGGCGGCGCAGGAAGGCGCGTGATGAGACCGTTCGGGCTCTACCTCGCCCTCACCGATCCCGTCGCCGGCTACGAGCGCTGCGCCGAGGCCGCGGTCGCCGAGGGCGTCCGGTTCGTGCAGCTCCGGATGAAGGACGCGCCGCGCGCGGAGGTGGTCCGCGTCGGTCTGCGGCTCCGCGCGATCGTCCGCGGCAGCAGCACGCTCCTCGTGGTGAACGACGACCCCCTCGCCGCGGCGGAGATCGGCGCCGACGGGGTCCACCTCGGGCAGGGCGACGCGCCGCTCGCGGAGGCGCGCCGGCTCGTGCCGCCGCGGACGATCGTCGGCCTCTCGACGCACGACGAGGACCAGGCCGCCCGCGCCGAGGCGCTCGCGCCCGACTACGTCGGCGTCGGGCCGATCTGGGCGACGCCGACGAAGCGCGACCCGGATCCCGTGCTCGGGCTCGAGCGGGCGGCGCGGATCGTGCGGGCGGCGAAGCTCCCCGCCGTCGGCATCGGCGGGATCGACGGGGCGCGGCTGCCCCTGGTGCTCGCCGCGGGGATCGAGAACTTCGCCGTCGTCCGCCACGTGTGCGGGAGCCCGCGGCCGCGGGAGGCGATCGCGGAGCTGATGGGGATCTGGAGGGGGCGGGCGTTGCGGCACGCGCCATGACCGAGCCGCACGCGCGGCGCAGGCAAGCGAGCGAGGTGCCCGCTCGCGCGTCAGCGGGGTTCCGGCCGGGGTTCGCCGGGACCCCGAGGAACGGTCATACTCCCGGGATGGACGGCCGCCGCTGCGCGATCTGCGGGCAGGACTGCGAGGAGCTCGAGCCCGGCTTCCGGCGCCCCGACGCGGTCTTCGCGGTCCCCGCGGAGGAGCGCGCCGGCCGCGTGAGAGAGTCGGACGACCTCGTCTCCATCGACGAGCAGGTCTTCTTCATCCGCTGCGTCGCGCCGGTCCCGGTGATCGGCCGCGAGGAGCCGTTCGCCTGGGGGTTCTGGGTCCGGGTCTCGCGCGAGCACTTCGAGGAGTACCGGCGGTTCTTCGACGTCGATCCCCCGCGCGACCACCCCGGGTTCCAGGGGACCATCGCGAACCAGACGCGCCTCCTCCCGCCGACGCTTGGGCTGCCGGTGCACGTCCACCTCGGCCGCGGGAGGCACCGCCCGCGCCTCATGCTCCTCGACGAGCGGCACGAGCTCACGCAGCAGCAGAACCGCGGGATCACCGCCGCCGCGGCGCACGGCTGGTCGGACCGGTGCGGCGAGGACGTGGTCGATCCCCCCGACGACGCCCCGTCCACGCCCCGGCTCGATCGGGAGGGCTGGCGCGTCGGCGATCCGGCCGAGCTGGGCCTGCGGGCCTCGCCCCCGGCGGCGCCCCCGCGCCTCGGCGACGAGGTGAAGGCCCCGTTCGTCTTCCTCGCCGCGAACGCGCGGGGAGACGCGACCGAGCGGACCGAGCTCATGTGGGTGCAGCTCGACGAGGTGCGCGAGGACGGCTGGTGGAGCGGCACGCTGGACGACCACCCGTACGTCCCCGGGCCGATCGACCGCGGGAGCCGCGTATGGCTGAGGCCGGAGCAGGCGCTCGAGCACGTTCGCGCCGACCCGCCGGCGCCCCGGGTGGCGGCGCGCTCCTCGCTCCGCGAGCGGGTTCGCCGGTGGCTCCGCGGCTGGGGAGATGGCTAGCCTGCGCCCCGAGCAGTCGACGCCACGCGCGGGATCAGGACCTCCGCCCGTGCCGCTCGACCAGCTCGCCGAGCACCCCGAGCCCCTCCTCCAGCCGCTCGTCCGCGACGTTCCCGTAACCGACGACGAGCGCGTCGCTCTCGCCGACCGGCGCGGCGCGGAAGTCGTCCTCGGTCGAGACCCGCAGCGCCGCGGCGGCGCAGGCCTCCTCGAACGCCGCGCCGAACCGGCGCCCGGCGAACCGGACGTGCAGGTGGAAGCCCGTCTCCGCGCCGCTCGCCCGCGCCTCGTCCCCGAACCGCCGGGCCAGGAAGGCGCGCAGGACCTCGAGGCGGGCCCGGTACCGGCGCTTGGTCGCGAGGACGTGCTTCTCGAGCTGCCCCTCCTCGAGGAAGCGAGCGAGGGTGCGCTGGTGCGGGAGGGAGCCGCGCAGGTTCGTGCGCCGCACGAGGTCGGCGAGCGGGCCGGCGAGGGCCGGCGGCGCGAGCAGGTAGCCGACGCGCACGAACGGCGCGAGGCACTTGGAGAAGGTCCCGAGGTAGACGACGCGGTCCGGGTCCAGCGTCGCGAGCGGCGGCACCGGGCTCCCGCGGAACCGGAACTCCGAGTCGTAGTCGTCCTCGAGCACGAGCCCGCCGGCCGCCGCGACGCGCTCGAGGAGCTCGACGCGCCGGCGGAGGGGGAGCAGGGCGCCGGTGGGGAACTGGTGCGAGGGGGTGAGGTACAGGAGCGTGCCCCGGGGGACGTCGCCGATCCCGGTGGGGAGCGCGCCGGCCTCGTCCACCTGGACCGTGCGGCAGCGCCACCCCGCGGCGGCGAACGCGGCGCGCGCGTACGGCGAGCCCGGGTCCTCGCCGAGGAACGTCGCCGGCGGGAGGAGGCGCGCGAGGAGCGAGAGCGAGTGCGCCGTCCCGCTCGTCACGCAGAGTGACTCCGGATCGGCCGGCAGCCCGCGGAAGCGATGGAGGTACGCGCAGATCGCCTCCCGCAGCCGGAGGTCGCCCAGGGCCGGGCCGTACGAGAGCTCGGCCGGGCGCGCGAGCGCGAGCGACTCGTCCGCCGCGCGGCGCCACGCCTGGCGCGGGAAGCGCGAGAGATCCGGGATCCCCGGGGTGAAGTCGAAGCGGACC
>JAEYOU010000262.1 GCA_023411405.1 Pseudomonadota bacterium
GCGCCCACGCGTACGCGCTGGCGACCCGGGCGGACGAAGGGTCGGCGCGCTGCGCGATCTCCAGGGCCCGCCGCGCCTCGCCCCACTGGCGGCTCCGGGTGGCCCGGATGCCCACGTGCAGGTTGGCCTGGGGATCCTCGGGGTTCACCCGGAGCGCGGCGTCGAACAGCGTGTCGTCCGTTCGCCAGTCGGGCAGGCGCGCCTCGACGAGGACGAGCCCGCGGGCCGTGGCGAGCGCCAGCAGGGCGGGCGCGATCCACCGCACCGCCGGCCGGCCGGCTGCCATGCAAGCGGCCACGAGCTCCCCGCCGAGCAGCGCCAGCCCGAGCGCAGGGACGTAGAAGTAGCGCTCCGGCACCTCGCCGAACCGGGCGGTCGCGATGGCGGCGGGCACCAGGCCTGCGAGGAAGACGGCGGCGGGCAGGGCGAGCCGCCGGCGCCGGAGCGCCGCGACCACGAGGAGGAGGACGACGACGGCGCCGGTCGCGATGCCGGCAAGCCCGGGCGTGTACGGGTGGCTGATCGTGAGCGCCGCGGGGACGAGCGCCCGCCGGAAGGAGATCCCGACCACGTCCAGGTACCGGACCGGGAGCTCCAGGAGCACCTGCGCGCCGGGCAGGTCGAAGCGCGGGATCCCGAGCGCCACGCGGGCGCTCCACCAGGCGCCGAGCGCGAGGGCGATCGCGATCCACCGCGGCGCCGCCGCCGCGGGCGGGCGACGATCGGCCCAGTCCATCACCGGGACGACGAGGAGCAGGGCCGCGAACCCGTCCTTCGAGAGGAGCCCGGCGAGGAACAGGAGGCCGGACGCCGCGGCCCACCGCCAGCCCGGGCGCGACGGGAGCGCCAGGAGCCCGAGCAGCGCGACGCCGGACAGGAGGTCGTACCGGCACGAGATCCACGCCACCGGCTCGACGTTCACGGGGTGGAAGGCCCACCAGGCCGCCGCCAGCGCGGGCGCGACCAGCCCCGCCGGCCCCGCCACGTCGCGGTGTCGCCGCAGGAGCACCAGCGCGAGCAGCGCCGCGGCGAGCGCGTGCAGGACGACGTTCCCGAGGTGGAGCGCCCGCGGCGCGTAGCCGAGCCGGGTGTCGAGCCAGAAGGAGGCGAGCGCGAGCGGTCGCCAGTAGGGGCTCGCCTCGAGGCGCGGGGCGGCCTGACGGTAGAGGTCCGTCGCCGCCGCGCGCCCGAGCCCGCGGAGGTCCTGCAGCGCAGGGCTCGGCTGCACCAGGTTGGAGTCGTCCCAGACCCAGTCGCCCTCGAGCGCGGGCAGGTACGCGAGCGCCGCGCCGAGCGCGACGGCGGCCATCACCGCGGTCGTCCGCTGCCAGGCTTTCATGGTGCGCGGGAGCGTAGCACGACCGCCCCCGCGCCCTCACGTCAGGCGAGCTGCCCGAGCGTCAGAACTGCAGGCCCGTGTCGATGTAGTAGGCCTCCGCCTGGCCCGGATCCTCCGGCGCCCACGCCTTGATCACGCCCTCGGCGACCTGGGCGCGACCGGACGCGTCGGTGATGCGCAGCGACACCGGGAGGGTGAACGGGCCGGCGCCCTGCGGGATGACCCAGGCGCCGTACCGCTCCTGCGGCCGCGAGCTGGTGTAGTTCTGATCGCGCTGGAGGGTGACCCAGCTGCCGGCCGCCGTCTGCGCCTCGACGTTCACGACCGAGCCGGTGCCGGCGAGGTTCATCACCGAGAGCGCGAACCAGTACGGGCTGGCGCCGCTGCGCAGCCAGACGAACACGTTGCCCACCACGGGGCAGGGGACCCGCCGGTAGCGGATCGGGATCACGCCGTCCACCATGGCGCCGTCCGCGCTGCCCGTCTGGAGGCGGGACATCGCGATGTCGGAGAGATCGAGGTGGATGCTCTCGTTGGGCAGCGGGTCGCGGTCCGCGGGCGGGATGGGCGGCGCCGGCGGCAGCGGGCAGCCGTACTTGAAGTCCGAGACCTCGCCGCAGTGGTCGCGCCCCGAGCCGCAGCACCACTTCGAGTTTGCCGAGCACGGGCAGGAGTCCACGATCTGGAGCGTGATCGGGGCTGTGAACCCGACCTCACCCGTGGCGTAGTCGGTGCCGTCCTTCTTCGTCCGCACCACCTCGAAGCACTCGCCGCAGGACAGGTAGTTGTCGCGCTCGCCGGGGAGGCTGGGCCAGAACTGGGTGTAGTAGTTGCCGGGCGGCGCGGCGTAGTTGCCGCGCAGGGTGGTGCCGGCGGGATCGGCGCAGAGCGAGGGGTACGCCTTGCAGAAGACGTCGCAGCGCTCGGCGAGCTGCGGGTCGGTGAACTTCATCTTGCTCGTGCAGAGGCCGTACAGGCCGAAGCCGCACGCGCCCCCGGACGTCAGGCCGAAGTGCGTCGAACGGGAGAAGTGCCAGGGCTCGTTGGTCCCGACGGCGTGGACCTCGGGCCACTCGCCGGACATGCCGGCCTTGCCCGCCATCTTCACGCACCGGTCGGAGCCCGGGCCGCCGCACTTCGCGCAATCCTCGGAGCGGTCGTCGTCGCTGCAGTACTGCGGCACGCAGACGTTGTCCACGAGGGCCCAGCTCCCGCAGGACGCCGCCGCGACGGCCGGGTAGGGGGCCTGGTGGCGGATCGCCCCCGCGAGCGTCTCCACGCCGACGGCCGCGCTCGGCGGCGAGACGTTGCCCGACGCGTCGCGCGCACGGACCGTGAAGCTGTAGCTGGTGCTGGGCGCGAGGCCGGTGATCGTCGCGCTCGTGACCGTCACGGTCGTGGCGCGGGTCGTGCCGTAGTACACGTCGTACGCGGCGACCCCGACGTCGTCGGTGGAGGCCGACCAGGAGAGCGAGGCCGAGCTGGACGTGACGGACGACGCGGCCAGGGCGGTCGGCGCCGTGGGCGCGGACGTATCCGGCGCGGCGGTCGTGACGTTGAGCGCGGCCGTGGGGGCGGACACGTTCCCAGCGCCGTCCCGGGCCCGCACCGTGAAGCTGTACGTCGTGCTCGGCGTGAGGCCGGTGACCGTGGCCTCGGCCTCGGTGACCGTGGCCACGACGGCCGCGCCGCTCGTGACCGTGTACCCCGTCACGGCGACGTTGTCGGTCGAGGCGGTCCAGCGGAGCGTGACCGAGGTGCTGGACCTCGCAGGGGAGGTCAGGTTCGTCGGCGCCGAGGGCGGCGTGGTGTCGGTGGTCTCGGCCGGCGGCGTGCCCCACACGAGGACGCCGGCCTGGTAGAGCCCCACCTTCGGACACGCGGCCGGGCTGGTCTGCGCTGCGTAGGAGTAGTCGTTCGCCTCGGCGTAGTTGGTCCAGTCGCTCTTGTGGATCCGCCCCTGGACCTCGCCCGAGGTCTGCCCCGCGGCGAGGGTGCCGGCCGCGGCCGTGAAGCCGAGCTCGAGGTACGTGTCCGCGCTCGCCGTCGCCGGGCTGAGCTTCTCGAAGCGCGCGGTCACGTTGGCGCAGCCGCGCTGCGTCCAGTCGCAGTCGTAGCTCTGCGCCTGGGTGCCGTCGGCCGTGTACCAGTAACGGATCGTGAGCGCGCTCATCGCGACCGCGCCGGTCCCGTCGTTGACGACGTCGAACCGGGGGCCGATCTGGTTGTCGTTCGGCGCGAGGGCGCCGACGTTGCACCGCACGCTCAACCCCTGCGCCAGACCGCGGCCGGGCAGGCACATCACGATCGCGACGACCGCGACCGTCCGCACGAGGGCGGAGAGGATCCTTCTCGACTCGCGCATCTGGGCTCTCCCGACGGCGCGCCACCGCGCCGCGGAACGGGTTTCCACGGGCGCAGCAGCGGCCGACGTGGCGTCAGCGCAGCGGGCCCTTCGGCCCGGACACACGGGGGGTCTGCACTGGCTGTGAGACTCTCTCACCGTGTGTGTACGCAGAACACGCCCCCGGCGGGTGCGGCTCGCCGCCTGGATCGATTCAGAACTGGATTCTCCTGACGCCGATCAAGGCGCGCGCATTTCGAGGTCCCCGAGCCCGCCCCCGCCGCTCCACCGGTCCCGCCCGCACGCTCGCGCGGACCCGGCGGAGGGCGTCGACTCACGGGGTGACGGGACGAGACACGGGCGCCCGTGCCAGGTCTCGCGATGCCCTGGCGCGCTTCGCGGAACGGGGAGGACCGGTTCGGGACGCGCGGGTGCCCCAGGGCACGAAGCTCCTCATCGGCGACTCGCGAAGAGTCACATCCGCCCGGGACCGCGGAGGACGCCCGCGCGGAGCGCAGGGGACCTCGCGCGAGGAGGGATGCGCAGCTTCGTGGATCGATGAGCCGAGCGGGAGCGCGCCGGCCGGGAGGGGTCGGGGCGCGGGGGTGGGTGATCCTCCTCGCGTGGGTGGTCGTGGCGGCGTCGCCGGCCCGCGCGGTCGGGGAGGGCCCCCCGGACGCGAGTCACGCACAGCGCACGGGCCTGGACGAGCCGCGCTGGCGGTTCGAGGCCCTCCGGCTCACGGTGGCCGACGATCAGTTCCGCAGGTCTGACGACGCCGGCTTCACGAGCTACCAGGCCCTGCGGCTGCAGCTCTCGCGCGCCGCCCGCGAACGCCTCAGCCTGACGGCGGCGAACCAGATGATCACCGAGCGCGGCGGGATGCGGCGCGTGGACGAGGGGAGCCTCGTCGGCGGCTACGAACGCCGCCTGGTGCGCGCGCGGGTCGAGGGGCAGCTCGCCCTGGTGCTCGGGCTCCAGGTCCGGGGCGATCTCGGCGGCGCCGGCCTCCAGGACGGCTACCACGCGCTCCTCGGCGGCAGGCGGCTCGACGGCCAGTTGCAGGACGAGTACCCGGACCGCACGCGCGGCGGGCCGGTGTGGGGCGGGAGCGCCCGGGCGCGCTGGCCGGCGGGCGGGCGGCTCGCGATCACCGGGGGGGCCGGTGGCCTCGTGGCCGCCGGCGGCGGGGTGAGCAGGGTGCACGCCTCGCTGGGCGTCGCCTTCGCGAGGGGTCACCTGCGGGCCGAGGCCGGCCACGAGCTCTGGCGCTTCTTCGGCCGCGACCCCTTCCTGACGATGCGCGGCGGGTACGTGACCGGCGCGCTCGTCCACGCGCCGTACCTGCGCGTGACCGTGGAAGCGCGCGGCCTCGAGCTCGCGTACGAGGCGCGCACCAACGCGGGGGGGAGCGGGCAGGGGATCAGCCAGCTCAGCGTGCGGGTGCCGCTGCGTTGAGGGGCGTCACGCCCGCCGATCCTCCTGCCAGAGCGCCCCGGTCCGCCAGCCGAGCCGGAGCGCGAGCAGCCGGAGGGCGATGGTCACCACGATCGCGATCGGCCCGACCGTCGAAGGGGCGACCTCGAGGCCGACGACGAGGACCACGAACAGCCCCGCGCCCGCGAGGGCGGCGATGGCGTAGAGCTCGCTCGGGCGGAATGAGCGGCTCCTCGCGCACGAGGACGTCGCGCAGGATGCCGCCCCCGACCGCGTTGACGACGCCGACGAGCACCGCGGCCCCGGCCGGGAGCTCCGCGGCGAGCGTCTTCTGGGCGCCGACGATCGCGTAGATGCCGAGGGCGATGGCGTCGGCCACGACGAAGTGCGTGCGCAGGCGGTGGAGGTGGCGCGCCGCGACGGCGACGACGGCGGCGGCCGCGGCCACGGCGAGCAGATAGCGACCGTCCCGCACCACCGCGGGCGCGCCCTCCTGGAGGAAGACGCCGTCGCGCAGCAGCGCGCCGCCGACGCCGGTGACGAAGGAGAGGACGAACAGGCCGACGAGGTCGTACCGCTTCTGCACCGCCGCGAGCGCGCCGGTGACGGCGCAGAAGAACGACGCCGCGAGGTCGAGCGCGATGGGCGGCTGGAAGAAGACGGGGGAGGGCGCGGGCACGCGACCGGTGTACCACGCGCGCTCCCTCCGCCACCGCTCGCCGCCTCCTCCGGCCAGCGGACGCCCGTCCGTCGCGCGCTGGAGTCCCGCGCCCCCCGCGGCAGGCCCCGAGTTCGAGCGAACGGAACCAGGGTCTTGCTGCGAGGCCTTCGCAAGTGCAGCCTCCGACCACTCACCAGCGCCGGTCCTGAAGCACGCGGTCGCCGCGCGTGCATCGATCGCCGATGCTCGGAGGCGACGTGTCGTTCGCAAGCCTCGAGTTCTTCGTCTTCCTGCCGATCGTCCTGGCGATCTACTACGCGCTCACGCAGCGCTGGCAGAACCGGTTCCTCCTCGTCGCCGGCTACTTCTTCTACGGCTGGTGGGATTGGCGCTTCCTCGGGCTCATCGGCCTCTCCACCATTTGTGACTACCTGGTGGGTCTCGGTCTAGCCCGGCTCGGCCCGGTGGACCGGCGGCGGAGGTGGCTCCTGGCCGCCTCGCTGAGCCTCAACCTGGGCTTCCTCGGGACCTTCAAGTACTTCGACTTCTTCGCCACCTCCGCGACCGGGCTGCTGGAACGCCTCGGGTTCGCGGCCGACCCGGTCACGCTCCACGTGATCCTCCCGGTCGGCATCTCGTTCTACACGTTCCAGAGCATGGCCTACACGATCGACGTCTACCGCGGCCGGACACCGGCGGTGCGGAGCTTCATCGACCTCGCGCTCTACGTGAACTACTTCCCGCAGCTCGTCGCCGGGCCGATCGAGCGCGCGCAGAACCTGCTGCCGCAGCTCACCGCGCGGCGGGTCGTCACGGCGCGCCAGCTCGCCGAGGGCGGCGTGCTCATCCTCCTCGGCCTGTTCCGGAAGATCGTCGTCGCCGACACCGTCGCGCCCTTCGTCCAGGCCGCGTTCGCGCACCCGGACGCGTACTCCTCGAGCGGTCTCCTCGTCGCGACGCTCCTCTTCTCGCTCCAGATCTACGGCGACTTCGCGGGCTACAGCGACATCGCGCGCGGGACCTCGAAGCTCATGGGCATCGAGCTCATGCGGAACTTCGAGCAGCCGTACTTCTCCACCAGCATCACCGAGTTCTGGCGCCGCTGGCACGTCTCGCTCTCGACCTGGCTGCGCGACTACCTCTACGTGCCGCTCGGCGGGAGCCGGCGCGGGACGCTCCGCACCTACCGGAACCTGCTCCTCACGATGCTCCTCGGCGGGCTCTGGCACGGCGCGGCGTGGGGGTTCGTCCTCTGGGGAGCGCTGCACGGGCTGTACCTCGCGCTCCACAAGCTCGTCTCCGCCCTGCGGCCGCCCGCCGCCGACCCGCCGCGGCTCCTCCAGCTCGCGAAGGGCGCGGCGCTGTTCCTGCTCGTGTCGCTCACGTGGATCCCCTTCCGCGAGCCGGACGGCGGGAGGGCCCTCCACTTCCTCTCCCGCCTCCTCGCGTGGGACGGCCCGCTCCTCGACCTCGCGAACCCCGGCAAGGTGCTCCAGCCCGGGCTCGCGCTCGTCCTCTGCGCTCTCGCGACGATCGCCCTCGACGTGCCCATCCGGCGGAGCGGAGACCACGAGGTGTTCCTGCGGTGGCCCACGCTCGCCCGCGCGAGCCTCTACGTCGTGATCGCAGCCGGCCTCACGCTGTTCGGGGGGAGCCATGACGTCGCGTTCATCTATTTTCAGTTCTGAGACGCTGCGGGCAGGCGGGCTCCGGCCGTGGGCGGCGCTCCTCGCGCTGCTCGTCCTCGCCGCGGGCAACCTCGTCGCCTGGACCGCGCAGCGGGCGGGGCGCATCTCGACGAGCGTCCCGCGGGCGCTGCTCGACGAGCGCCGGGCGACGCTGGCGGCGCAGCCGGGGGTCTGGTTCCTCGGGAACTCGACGATGGCGAGCGCGCTCTCGGAGGACGCGCTGCGCGCCCGGCTCGGCGAGCGCTGGGTGAAGGCGCCCCTCGGGAGCAGCACGCTCCAGGTCTCGCTGTCGCTCGCCGAGCGCGCCCTCGCGGACGCGTCGAGCCCGCCGGCCACGATCGTGGTGTTCGCGACGAAGGACGACGTGAACGTGAACGGAGATCGCGCCCGCGTGTCGCGCCGGTACGAGCGCGCCCTCGAGGGCCGGTCCTTCGGTGAGCTCCTGGCGACCGCGGTGCCGGCGTACGCGTGCCGGTTCGCGATCCAGGCGGAGCTCCTCAACGGGATCGTCGCGCTGCTCGCGCCGGCGCGCGCCTCCGCCGGGGACGCCGTCGACGCGCCCGCGCCGCCGGCGCGCGACCTCGCCGCGGACTTCGAGCTCACCCACCTGCACAAGCAGGGCCGCGACTACACCCCGGCCGTCCGGGAGCAGGCCCGGCGAGGGAGACTGCTGGGCCGCCTCCTGGAGCGGTTCCCGGAGCGCCCGGTGTGGGCGGCGTTCATGGCGGTCAACGGCTTCGTCAGCATCGGCCTCTTGGCGAGCCTCGCCATGATCACCGGCACGTCGTTCGTGTTTCCGTCCCTCGGGCCCACGGCGTTTCTGATTTTCTTCAATCCCCACGCGCGCTCGGCGAGCCCCCGCAACGCCATCCTGGGCCACGCCATAGGAATCGCCTGCGGCTACGGGGCCCTGGTCGTCACCGGCCTGGGCGCCGCCGGCCCGATCATCGAGATGGGCGTCGATTTTCCCCGGGTGCTGGCCGCGGCCCTCTCCCTCGCCTGCAC
>JAEYOU010000490.1 GCA_023411405.1 Pseudomonadota bacterium
CCTCCGGGCCGCGGCCGGGGTCGCCGCGGCGCTCCGGGATCCCTACCGCGGGCTGGTGGTCGTCCTCGCGCCGGCGCTGGTCGACGACGCGCGGGCGTTCGAGGCGGAGCTCGAGGTCCTGCTGCAGACGCCGGCGCTCGCGCGCTGCCGCTTCGTGCTCCTGCTCGTCGACCTCGAGCCCCCGAAGCGGCTGCTCGCGGCGCCGGACGCGCGGGCGCTCGCGAGCGAGTGCCTCGTCGATCCGGCGGCGTTCGAGCAGGACGTCCAGGCCCTCGCGTCGGGAGGGGCGCGCGGGGGCTTCGCCGGGCCGAGCGGGGTGGTCCCGCCGAAGCGCGTCGACGACCCGCCGGAGCTGCCGAAGGAGGTCCTCGACGAGGAGCTCCGCAAGGCGGGGATCGATCCCCGCTACCTCGAGCAGGCGCCCAGGCTGCGGGACCTGGTCCTCGGGAGCGCCCTGGCGATGAAGCAGGGCCGCGGCGAAGACGCCGTCCGGATGCAGCGGGAGGCCTGCGCCCTCGCCGGCGGGATCGACCTCCACCCGATCAAGGTGATCTGCCAGATCGCCCTCGCCTCGTATCTCTCCGGGCTCGGGCGCGCCGACGACGCCGTCCGGGAGCTCGAGGACGCCGCCGCGTACGCGAAGACGCACGCGCTGCTCGTGCAGGAGAGCCAGGCCCACCTCGCGCTGGGGATGCTCCACGCCGTCGCGAAGCGCCCGGGGCCGGCCACCCAGTCCTACGTCCAGGCGGCGAAGGTCGCCGAGGCGGCGCAGATGCCGCTCATCGCCGTCGAGGGGTGGCGGCTCGCCGGGCAGCTCGCGCTCCAGGCGAAGCTCGAGCCCCAGGCCACCCGCGCGTTCACGGAGGCGATCCGCATCGCCTCGAGCGCGGAGCCCCAGACGGCCAAGCTCTCGAGCGCGCCGGAGGCGGCGCGGACCCTGGCGGCGCTCTGCCGGAAGCACAAGCTGACGGCCCAGGCCGACTCGCTCGACGCGCAGGCCAAGGCGATGGAGGCGGCGGAGGTGTCCCCGCCGCCCGGCACCGCCCAGCCGGCCGGGAAGGGGCTTCAGCCGTGATCGCGAGCAGCTGGATGGATCCAGTGCTGGGCGTGGACATGCACTGGGAGCTGGTCCCGGTGCCGCCGGGCGCGCCCGTGCCGATGCCCTTCCCGCACCCGTACATCGGGATCGTCGTCGACCTGGGCGGGCTGGCCGGGTCGATGCTCATGGGGGCGGCGATGTCGGCGGTGTTCGGGGCGCCGTTCGCGGGCCCCGTCCTCCACTGGCTGCCGCCCGCCACCAACACGGGCACCGAGTCCAAGCACATCCCCGGCCACTTCATCATCCCGCCCGGCACCCTGTGGGCGCCGGTCCCGCGCACCCCCAAGCCGAAGATCCACCCCGGCGAGAAGTCGGTCCCCGCGCCGCCGATCAAGCCCGAGAACGACGCCGTCTGCATCACCGGCTCGAAGACGGTGCACATCGGCGGGAGCAACGGGGTCCGGCTGGGGGACATGCTCCTGAGCTGCAGCGAGCCGGTCCGGCTCCCCAGCTCGGTCGTGCTCGCGATCCCGAAGGGCGCGCCCATCCTCGTCGGCGGCCCGCCCGCGCTCGACCTGCTGGCGGCGGTCCTCGCCTCGCTCAGGACCCGGTTCGTGAGCGACTCGCTCCACGCGCTGGTGAGCCGGCTCGCGCCGGGGCGTCTACGGAACCTGCTCAACCGCGCGGTCTGCTTCTTCACCGGCCACCCGGTGGACGTGGCGAGCGGGAAGGTGATGACGTCGAGCGTGGAGGTCGAGCTCCCCGGCCCGCTCCCGCTCAAGATCGAGCGCGTCTACTCCTCCGCCTTCGCCGATCGCGACGGGCCGCTCGGGCACGGGTGGAGCCTCTCGCTCGACCAGGCGATCTGGACCGAGCGCGGGAGGGTGGTGCTCCTCGAGGAGGACGGCCGCGAGCTCGAGTTCGACGCCTTCGACCTCCCGGAGCACCGCATGCGGCCCGGGGATCGCCTCTGGCACCCGATCGATCGGCTGGAGCTCGAGTGCCTGGAAGAGGGGAGGTGGCGGGTCACGTCGGTGGGTGGCGTGGTCCGCGAGTTCGGGCCGGTCGCGGGGCGGCCGGACGGCCGGGCGATGATCGAGCGGACCCGGTCGCCGTGCGGCCACCACGAGATCGCTTACGAGTACGACGAGCACGGCGCGCTCGAGTGGGTGCGGGACGCGTGCGGTCGGCTGATCTGGCTCGAGCGCGACACCGCCGGCCGGGTGCGGGCGCTGAAGCTGCCGCTGCCCTCCGGCCAGGGCTGGTACGTGCACCGTAGGTACGGGTACGACGAGCGGGGCGACCTGGTGCAGGTGACGGACGCGCTGGAACATGCGTGGCGCTTCGAGTACACGACGCACCTGCTCGTCCGGGAGACGGATCGCACGGGCCTGTCGTTCTACTTCCAGTACGACGGCCTCGGTCCGGACGCCTGGTGCACCCGGACCTGGGGCGACGGCGGCATCTACGACCACGAGCTCGCCTACGACAAGGTGAAGAAGGTCACCTTCGTGACCGACTCGCTCGGCCGCACCACGCAGTACCACATGAACCTGGCCGGCCTCGTGGTGAAGGTCGTCGATCCGCTGGGCGGGGAGACGCGGTACGAGTGCGATCCGAGGACGCTGCAAAGGACCGAGGTGATCGACGCGCTCGGGAACAGCGTCCGCTTCCAGTACGACGCGCGCGGAAACACCATCCGGACGGTTGGCCCAGACGGTGCGATGCTGCAGGCCGAGTACGACCGCCAGGACCGCATCGTCGCCGCCGTGGGGCCCGGCGGGAACTTCTGGGAGTGCCGTTACGACGCGGCGGGCCGTCCGATCGAGCTCGTCGACCCGATGGGCGGCAGGACTCGCTACGCGTACGACGGCAAGGGGCTGCTCCAGGCGGTCACCGCTCCTGGTGGACTTCGCACCGCGTTCGAGTACGACGCACAGAAGAACGTCGCGCGCGCCGTAGGATCGGGCGGGTGGGCCACGGAGTACGCGCACGACGCGCTCGGCCGGCTGGTGCGCGTGAAGGACGCCCGCGGCGCGGTCACGCGGCTCGGCTATGACGCGCTCGGGAGGCTCGTGCGCGAGCGCTCCCCGAGCGGAGAGGTGCGGCACCGATCCTACGACGCCGAAGGGAATCCGATCGCGGTGCATGACGCGACGCGCCGCTTGACCTTGCGGTACGGCCACTTCCACAAGTTGATCGAGCGCGAGGAGGCGGGGGCCACACTCCGCCTCTCGTACGATACGGAGGGTCGGGTCACGCGGTTTGTGAACGAGGCGGGCGAGGTCTGCACGCTCGAGCGCGACGAGCGCGGCGAGGTGAACCAGGAGATCGGCTTTGACGGGGCCGTTCGCAGGTACACGCGCGACAAGCTCGGGCGCGTGGTCCTCGCCACCCTGCCCAGCGGCCGGACCCGAGCCTTCGCCTATGACCGGGCCGGCCGCGTTCGATCGATCGACTACTCAGACGGCGGCAAGACCACCCTCGAGTACCGCGCCGACGGCTTGCTCTCCCGCGCCACGAACGAAGCCGCGGCGATCGTGTTCGAGCGCGACCCGCTGGGCCGGATCGTGCGCGAGGTGCAGGGGGACGTCTCCGTCTCCTCCCGGTTCGGCCCGGATGGAGAGCGGACGCTCATGGAGACGTCCCTCGGCGGACGGATGGTCGTCCTGCGCGACGAGGCGGGAGACGTCGCCGCGATCCATTGCGGTGACGGTGCCCAGCCCTCGGGCGTGCCGGTGGTCCAATTCGAGCGGGACGCCCTCGGGCTAGAGCTCGCGCGCGTCCTGCCGGGTGGGGTGCGGGTCGAGTGGCAATGGGATCCCGCCGGCCGTCCTACCGCGCGACGCATCGTGCGGGAGTCGCAGGGTGGAGCGGCGATCCAGCAGGATCTCCGCCAGTACGAGTGGCACGGAGATACTCGGATCTCGGCAATCCTCGACGCGGCGCGCGGGGCCACCCAGTACCTCCACGATCCGCGCGGTCGGCTCGTGGGAGAGACACGGTCCGATGCGACCGTTCACCGGGCAATGGACGCCGTCGGCAACGTCTACCGCACCCCGACGCTCTCGGATCGTCGGTACGCGCCGGGCGGGCGGCTCGAGTCGGACGGGGCGGCGCGCTTCGTCCACGACGCGGACGGCAACCAGACCGAGCGGATCGATCCCGACGGGGGTCGGTGGCGGTACCGATGGAACGACGCCGGCATGCTCGCCGAGGTGGGCCGTCCCGACGGTCTGCTCGTGCGCTTCGGCTATGACGCCCTGGCCCGCCGGGTCCGAAAGGCGCTGATCCGAGTGGCGGAGGATGGGACCGAGCGCCTCGAGCAGGAGACCCGATTCATCTGGGACGGGCACGCGCTCGCGCACGAGGTGGAGGATCGCGGCGGCGGCCGCCCGGTCGTGACGAGCTGGTACTTCGAGCCCAACTCCTTCACGCCCGTCGCGAAGACCCGCGATGGCGCGCGGTGGTCGATCGCGACGGATCACCTCGGCAGCCCCACGGAGCTGTACGACGAAGCAGGCGAGCTCGCCTGGAAGATGCAGCTCGACGTGTACGGCGTGGGAAAGCCGGACGTGGTCGTGGAGACGTGCCCGTGGCGCTGGCCAGGTCAGTACGCGGACGACGAGACCGGGCTCCACTACAACCGCTGGCGTTACTATGACCCCGCCGGGAGGTTCATCTCGCCCGATCCGATCGGCCTGCGGGGTGGAGCTCATTCGACCGCGTACCCGGTCGATCCCCTGCTGTTGATGGATCCGATGGGGCTGATGCCCATGTCGATCCCGACATTCCAGGGGCATCACATCATCCCGCACTCTGCAGCGTCGGCGCTCGGAATCAAGCCCTTCAACAGTCAGTACGGCGTCCCCAGCTACTACTTCATCGATCCTCCCGCGAGCGCCCACGACATGATGCACGGCTACAACATGGGCTTGTCGGCGGTGGAGCGCCCGCCCGTCACCGCTCACCAGCTCCAGCAGCAGGGCCTGACGCCGGCCGACTGGCTCCAGCGCCTGCGCGATCACTACAGCCGGCCGGAGCTCCAGGGGTTGCGCGGCGACCTTCGCCTGGTCACGGAGAACGGACCCGGCAGGGTGATCGCGCAGAACGTGACGCCGCTGGAAGCCTTCGAGCGGGCGCTCGAATGGGGACGTGAGCACCGCGAGAGCGCCGACGGCGCCTGCTACTAAACGACCGATCGTGATTCGTGAACACGTCGACGGGGATGCGGAGTGGGGGGCCCCAGCGAAGCTGGGGGGAGGGGCAGAGCCCCTCCGCCGCGGGGCAGCCGCGCGCAGCCGCGAAGCGGCGAGCACGGCGCAGGGCCCCGCGCGATCGGGGTGGGGCGGCGATCGAGCTTCGGGCTCCGCCGGCGGGGCGGGGCGGCACGCCCCGTGCGACCATGCTAGACGGCTGTCGCGATTCGCGGCACCGTCAGGTGATCGCGAGTCGCGAACTGCCGTCTAGAGGAGAAGGCGAGATGCTTCCCGCGCCAGACCAGTCGTCCTTCATGATGAGCCTGGGTGGGCAGGGGAACGCCGCGGGCTGGACGCTCCAGGGCGCCAACCGGCTCGTGCTGCCCCAGGCGACTCACGGCCGATCGGCCCGGACGGTGCTCGTCATCACCTGGGGCGCTGCGCCACCCGCGATGAACGGGCTCGTCGGGCAGAGGACCCGAAGCGAACTCCTGGGGGAGCTCGAGGTGGGCGGAGCGCCGCTCCGCCTCGAGCACCCCGCCGTCTGGGCGGGGATCCCGGGCGTGCCCGCCGGGCGGTGGTCCGCCTGGTTCGAGGCCTACGCGTCCGATCCGCAGGGCTTCTCGACGGGAGTGAACGAGGACCACTTCGCGGCGGTCGTCACCCTCTGGATCCGGCTCACGCGCGCGGGGACCTCGGAGCGGCCCGCGGAGCAGGACGGTGCAGCGCTGTCGCTCTACGTGGACGAGCTCGGCTTCGTCCTCTGCGATCCGCCCCGGGTGGATCGGATCCTCGCCGCGAGGCGCGACGAGATCGACGGCGCCGGAGGGATCCTCGAAGCGGTCGGCAGCGGGATGCTCGGCGAGGCGCTCCTGGACGACGGCGCGTTCTTTCCGATCTGGGGGATGCGGCCGTGGCTGTATCGTATCGCGACTCCGGGCGCCGGAGCCACGCTCTGTCCCCTGGGGCACGAGGTCGCGAGCCCAGTGGTCTTCCGATCGGCCGGATTCGCGGCCGGGATTCGCGTCATTCCGGGGAGCTGTCTGCGGAGCGCCGCGCGGATTGACTGGGAGCGCTGGCCCGTGCTGGAGCTGCCGGGGACGGGCGACGGCCTGCAGATCGGATCCTTCGTCAGCGGCGGTCCCGAGCCGATCGACCCGGACCATGCCGTCGGAATCGTGCCGACCGTCTGGCTCGCGCGCACGCTGGACGTCCCGGCCGGCCCCAACTCGGCGTGCTACGGATTGACAGGGTACGATCCGCTCTCCCGGTACCAGGCCTCCGTCGGGCCGGAGCGCGTCGCTCGCGCCGAAGGAGCGTGACGGTCGGGGCCTCGGGTGGATCGGCTCGACAGGTTCGGGCGGGGAACCGCGCGAGGTGGCGGGAGACGACGACTGGAGCCTCGAACGGTGTCCACCCTGGGTGACGCTCTGCAGACGATCGAACGCGCGGTCGGTTACCCGCTGCTGGAGCGGAAGGCGCTGCGGGATGCCCTCTCGGAGAGGTCCGCGAGCTACGCGCCGGCCCGCCTCCTCGAGGATGTGATCGACCAGAACGTCCACTGGAGGGGCGAGCGGCTGCCCGGCGACTACCACGAGGATCCGGAGTTCTACTGGCAGTACGTGAAGATCGAGCAGACGGCGGACATCCTGGCCCGCCACTTCGCGGGCCTGTTCGCCTTCGCGATCGGTGTCTCGGGTCGGAAGAGCGACAACAGGCTGCGCAGCGGTGTCCCCCAGGACGTCCCGTCGCTGGTCGTCCTCGCGCACGACGCCTCCCACGCGCGCCGAGCCCGGGCCCCGACGACTCCGACCTGCCGGGCCGCCGGCTCACGCTCGGGCCGCTCACCAGGGACGAGCAGCGCTTCGGGCGGCGGATCCGGCCGCTGGAGCTGAGCAAGATCGGCGGGACGCCGCACTACATCCAGGAGGAGCCGTCGAAGGGGGAGGCGCTCGAGGAGAAGGGCCTCCGGTTCCTGTTCCAGTGGAACGAGGGCTCGTATCCCCCGAGCTTCTTCTCGCGGGACCTCCCGCTGCGCGCGGGCGGAATGTGGGCCTTCGCCGAGCTGGATCCGCTCTCGCACGGGATCGGCGCCACGATCCGCGCGTTCTGGGAGCGGACCTGAGGGCCCCCCGCGCGCGTCGCCCGCCTTGCTGCTACCCTGTCGCGAACTGCGCAGAGGGAGGCACCGTGAACCCGATCAAGATCATGCCCTGCCTCGACATGAAGGATGGGCGGGTGGTGAAGGGCGTCAACTTCGTCAACCTCCGCGACGCCGGCGACCCGGTGAAGAACGCGGCGTTCTACCAGGGGGAGGGGGCCGACGAGCTGGCGATGCTCGACATCGCCGCGACGCTGGAGAGCCGGAAGACGCGGCTGGAGTGGGTGAGGGCGGTCGCGGCCGTCATCGACATCCCGCTCACGGTCGGCGGTGGCATCGCGAGCCTCGAGGACGTGGAGCTGACGCTCGCCGCCGGCGCGGACAAGGTCTCGATGAACAGCGCGGCGGTGAGGGATCCCACCCTCGTGACCCGCGCCGCGGAGCGCTTCGGCAGGGAGGCGATCTGCGTCGCCATCGACGGGCGCAGGAACGCGGCGCTGCCGTCGGGCTACGAGGTGGTCGTGGCGGGCGGGACGAAGGGGACCGGGCTCGACTGCGGGGAGTGGGCGCGGCGCTGCCAGGCGCTCGGGGCGGGCGCGGTCCTGCCCACCAGCATGGACGGGGACGGGACGCTCGCGGGCTACGACCTCCCGTTCACGCGGCTCGTGGCGGACGCGGTGGAGGTGCCGGTGATCGCCTCCGGCGGCGCCGGGAAGCTCGAGCACTTCCTGCAGGGCGTCACCGAGGGCCACGCCGACGTGCTGCTGGCCGCCTCGGTGTTCCACTTCCGGACGTTCAGCATCCGGCAGGTGAAGGAGTACCTGAAGGCGAACGGGATCCCGGTCCTCGGAGCGTAGGCGCACGAGGGCGGACCAGCGCCGGCGCCGGTCCGCCCCCGCAGCGAGGGCGTCGACTACTGCCCCTGCATGACCGCCTGGAGCTCGGACGCGCTCAGCGCCCGCCCGTAGATCCGGAAGTCGTCGAGCTGGCCGGCGAGGTACGGATCGGCGTACTGCGAGCGGCCCAGGTAGTTGGCCGTCGTGCTGCCCAGGCTGGACGGCCGGAGCGTCATGGCGGAGTTCCTCCCGACCTCGACGCCGTCGACGTAGAGGATGCCGACGGTCCCGCGCAGCGTGACCGCGACGTGCTTCCAGACGCCCGTCGGCAGGCTCGCGCTGCCGCTGATCCGCTGCTCCGCGCCGGCGCCGCCCGTCGTGATCGCGAAGCGGACGGGGTAGGGGCTCGCGCCGGCCCGCGGCGTGAGGAACATGTTGACCGACGTCCCGCGTCCGAAGTCGAAGATACGGGTCCAGCTCGAGGTCGAGCCGACCCGCACCCAGGTCGCGACGGTGAAGTCGCCGAGGGTGCTCACGACGCCCGCCGGGAGCGAGGCGTACTGGCCGGAGCCGCCGAGGCTCATCGCGCCGCCGATGCGGCCCGCCGTCCAGCCGGCGCCGTTCTGGAGCGTCGCGGTTCGGCCGCTCCCGGAGGCGTCGGCCGCGGCGGTGCCCGCGGTCTCGTCGAAGCGGTACCAGGCGAGCGGCGCCGTGGCGACCGGGGCGGGCAGGGTGGTGGCGGAGGTCGCGGCGGCGCTGGCCCCGGCCGCGTCCACCGCCTGCACGAGGAAGTGGTAGGTGGTCGCGGCGGCCAGGCCGGAGCTGGTGAAGGAGGTCGTCGTGAGCCCCGAGGCCACCTGGTTCGCCGACGAGGGCGTGAACCCGGCCGTGGTGCTGCGGAAGACGCTGTACGTCACGGCGCAGTTCGGCGGCGGCGTCACGGCCGGCCAGGAGAGGGTGATGGCGCTCGACGACGTGGCGGTCGCGGTCAGGCCGGCGATGGCCGGCGGCGCCTGGGTGCACGTCGGGGGCGGAGCCGTCCCGGTCCCGACGGTCACGCTCATGGTGTCGGCGATCGCTCCGATGCCGGAGAGGCGGAGCCCGGACTGGGCGCCGCTCCACCAGTTGCTGCTCGGCGCGGTCGTCGCGTCGAAGACGGTCTTGTACCCGGCGTGGAAGAGGTCGCCGTCGGCGCCGCTGCGGATGTTCCGCTCCAGCTCGAAGAGGCCGTCGGCCTGCTCGACGGACAGCTTGTAGTGGCGGGTCGGGCTCATGTCCTGCCAGCTGTGGTTCCCGTCCTCGTCGACGTGCCACACCAGCAGGCCTTCGTCGGGGGCCCTCGCGTTCCAGCCGGTCCTCCGGAGGTACTCGACGACGAAGTACTCCTTCGCGTTGCTCGGGTTCCGGTAGCGGAGGGCGGTGTCGCCGTTCGGCGGGAGCGCGTACGTCTGGTCCAGACCGTTCACGTCGACCACGTTGATCCAGCCTGCCCACATGCGGAAGACGGAGCACGGGATGTCGGTCTCCATGGCGAAGCCGCCCGCGCTCTTCGAGTCGCCGTCGTAGTCGTAGGTGTCCGGCCAGTTGAAGAACGAGTGCCCGAGCTCGTGGCGATGCGTGCTGAGCGCGATCGGCACCCGGGTGCCGAGGTTGCTCATGTAGTACCTGCTGATCCGGATCCCCTCGGAGGTCGTGTACCGGGCGCCGCCCGCGTGCGGCCAGAGGGAGTTCGCCCAGCCGTTGGCGACGACGCTCCCCGCGTACACGACCGCGAGGGAGCTCAGGGAGCCGTTCACGGTGGTCAACGTCCGCAGGTCGACGTTCGCGTCGATGTACGCGTACACCTCGCGCATCAGGTCCGACGCGCCGCTGTAGTCGTTGGTCGAGCCGCGCAGGTAGAAGGTGGTCGGGTTGGCGGCCCGGTAGTAGCCGATGACCCGGTGGTTCACGCTGACCGCGCCGTAGGAGATCGCCTCGCTCCAGGTCCGGATCGATCCGCGCGGGTCGCCGTAGGAGGCGCCGTTGAACGCGGTCTCGACCTCGGCGAGCGGGATCGCGGCAGGCCGGTCCGGGAAGTCGACCATCACCACGAGGCCGGTCACGCCGCCGGTGGGCGCGGCGGCGAGCAGCGCCACGTTCTGGGCGGACACGCCGGAGGCGTTCGTGTCGGGCGCTGCGGCGTTCCACGGCGCGTGGCCGCCGCCCCAGAGGTGCCCGCGCGCGGCGTCCCGCTGCCGCTCGACGTGAGGGCGGCCGTGCTTGAGCCCGCGGGCCACGCCGCGGCGGCGGAGCTCGGCGTCGACGTTCGGGCGGGTCCGCTTCCTGCGCTGGCCGTCCACGACGGCGTCCTCGTCGCCGGTGTACGGGATGCCCGTGGAGACGAGCGCGCCGTCGGGGCCGGGCCTGGCGTAGCAGATGCGGTTCGTGCCCGGCTCGATCACCAGCGCGTAGCCGTCGGTCGTCTCGGCGCGCGCGAAGAGCTCGTCGCCCCAGAGGACCACCTCGACCGGGGTGCCGTCCGGCTGCCGCACCGTCACGCGCTCTCCGAGGTGAGGATAGGCCTGAGCGGTCTGCGCGATCAGCAGCGCGGCGGCCGCGAAGGTCCAGCGCGCGACGCTGCGGAGGCGGGAGGAGGGTCGAGGGCTCATGCTCGTTCCTTTCGGACGCACGTCTCGAAGGCGGAGCCGGAAGCGTCCGCGCTTGGTTCTCTGGGAGTGAGAAGCAAGCAGTGTCATACGATCGCGGGACACGGAGCGTCAAGGACGCCAAGGCAATCGATCGGTGGCAGCGACGAAGCGCTGCTCAACCCTCTGCAATCTCGACAATGCGACGTGCACCTACCCCGACCCAGAGGTCCGCCGCGCGGACCAGGGGGCGCGGCGCGGACCATCGCGGGTCGGGTCGTCGCCTGCGGCTACGCGTGTTTGGAGTTGGCACGCACCGTGCCGTCCGGCCCTCCGTGACCGCCCCCCGACGGATCGTCCGCGATACGACGTACCTCGTCACCGCCGCTGCACCCAGCGCGAGTTCCTCCTCACGCCCTCCGCGCTCACGAACCTCGTGTTCAAGTTCGTCCTGGCCGCCGCGGCCGCGCGCCACCGCATCCTCATCCACGCCGTCTGCGTCATGAGC
>JAEYOU010000313.1 GCA_023411405.1 Pseudomonadota bacterium
GCGTGGAGCAGGCCGGCGACGTCCCGGTGCTCGCACCCCTCGAACAACCAGCGCCACGGCCGGGTCACGGCGCGCTGGATCGCCGCGATCGCGGTCCCCTCCGGCGCGCGCACGTGCTCGACGCACCAGAAGCGGCCCCCTGGGCGGAGCACGCGGCGGACCTCGGCGAGCGCCGCCGCGGGGTCGCGGACGGTGCAGAGGACGAGGCTCGAGATCACGGCCTCGACGCTCGCGTCGGGCAGGGGCAGGCGCTCGGCGGCGGCGCTCCGGAGGTCGAGGCGGACGCCCCAGCGCCGCGCCGCCGCCTCGAGGTGCGGGTGCATGTGCCGGTTCGGCTCGATCGCGATGACCCGCGTCCCGGGGGCGAGGTAGCGCAGGTTCGCGCCGGTGCCCGCGCCGAGCTCCACGACGGTGCGCGGCAGCCCGCCGAACAGGTCGCGCTTCACCGGCCCGAGCGCGCGGTGCTGGTGCGCGTCGAGCATCCGGAGCAGCCAGGCGTTGAGCCGCCCGCGCACGGCGTTCCCGTGCCCCGCACCGCCCGTGGCCCGGCGCTCCTCCGGCTCGATCCCCTCGACGACGATCCCTTCGACGGCTCGCATCACGTTCCTCCTTCCGCGCGACGTGCGCGTGACCTGCGGAGGATGACGCCGGGCGGGGGGAGGGTCCTGACCGAACCCTGATCTTCGCCGCTTCCATCCGCGCGGGCGGGGGCGCTCACGGGACCACGATCTCGATCGCGGGCCCGGTCGTGACCCGCACCTGCTCGCGCGCCGCGTACAGGTCGCCGTCGATGGTGAACCGCGGCCGATCGGTGGTGAGCACGAGCTCGCGGGCCACCTCGTCGAGCGCGTGCCGCCGCCGCCAGGGCCGGCCGGCGCGGATCCGGGGCAGGGTGAGGGCGAGGTGCAGGATGGGGCAGGTGACGCCGACGGCGTGGAAGAACCCGGGCTGCTCGGCGCAGCGGTGGAAGGCGCGGAACCCGAGGCCGATGTCGGGCGTCGAGCCGGCGACGAGCGTGAGGTAGCTGCCGTCCGGCCACTCCTCGCCGTCGGTCTCGATGCGCAGCCGCTCCCGCCGGGTGAGCGACTGCGCGAAGGGGCCGTTCCGCAGCGCGGAGCCGATGCCGCGGAACACGAGGCCGACCGCCGTCATCGGGGAGGGGTTGCGGGCCCGGTCGTACGCCTCGAGGAAGGCGACGACCGCGCCCGTCCCGAAGATGAAGCCGTAGCGCGGCGGCTCCTCGTCGGCCTGGACGCGCAGGAGGTCGCGCTCCACGGTCCGCAGCGGGATGCCGCGCCGGCGGCGATCGAGGACGTCCTTCAGGATGCCCTCCGGGGTGCCGCGGATGCCGTGGCCGTGGGCCACCGTGTTCATGGCCCCGCCGCGGAGGAGGAGGAGCCTCGGGAGCGGCCGATCGCCGTAGGCCCGGGCGAAGGCCGTGAGCACCACGTGCCCGGTGCCGTCGCCCCCGTTCACCCCGAGGAGATCGATCTCGGCGGCGTGCAGCCGGCGGACGGCCTCGTCCAGCTCCTCGTGCGTCGAGGCGTCGAGGACCAGGCCCTCTCCGTCGAGGCGCGCGCGCAGGCGGTCGCCCAGCTCCGGGCGGAGGCGGTTGCGCCGCGACCGCGGGTTGTTCACGATGCCGATCCCGCCCATGCCGGTCCTTCTCCCTCTCGCGTCCCCGCTCCACGTCGTCCTGGTCGCCCCGCAGATCCCCCCGAACGCGGGCAACGTGATGCGCACCTGCGCGGTCACCGGCGCGAGGCTCCACCTCGTCGGACCGCTGGGGTTCTCGCTCGACGACAAGAAGCTCCGCCGCGCGGGCCTCGACTACTGGCCGGACGTCCAGCCCGGAGTCTACCGCGACTGGCCGGAGTTCGAGGCGCGCGTATCCGCCGCTCCGGACGGGGATGGGCGTCCGCTCCACGACCGGCTCCACCTCTTCACCGCCCGCGCGGAGCGGTCGCTCTTCGAGGTGACGTTCTCCCCCGGCGACTGCCTCGTCTTCGGCCAGGAGCAGCTCGGCCTCCCGCCGGCCCTGCTCGATGCCTGGCCCGCGCGCCAGGTCGGCCTGCCGATGCTCCCCGGCCGGCGGAGCCTGAACCTCGCGGTGGCGGTGGGGGCCGGCGTGTACGCCGCGCTGGCGCAGCTCAGCAGGGGAGACCGGGGTATGATGCCCCCCGGATGACCTTCCTCCACGAGCCAGGCGACCTGGCCCGGACCCCCCTCGCCGCCATCCTGCTCGAGGCGCTGAACCTCCGCGCCACCGGCGTGCTGACGGTGAAGCACGGGGACGGCGCGTCTCGGCTGTTCATCCGCGAGGGCCGGCCGGTGGGGGCGCAGGTGGTCGCCGGCCTGCGGCCGCTCGGGCACATCCTCCTGCAGGCGGGGCTCATCGACATCGACGCGCTCTCGAAGAGCCTCGCGCTCATGGCCGAGACGCGCCGGCCGCAGGGCGAGATCCTGGTGGAGATGGGCGTCGTCTCCCGGGATCAGGTCGACCGGGCGCTCGGCGAGCAACAGGCGGGGTACTTCAACCTCCTCGCCGCGCTGGAGGAGGGCGCGTACACGTTCGATCCGGCGGCCGAGCTCCCCGCCTGGGCGGGGCAGAGCCTCCTCTCGCCGCTCCGCACGATCGTGGACGCGCTCGAGCGCCCCCAGGCGGGCGCGCTCGTCATCTCGGCGCTGCAACCGGTCGCCGGCGGGACGGTCCGCCTCGCGTCCGGGTACCGGAGCGTGGCGAGCGCCTTCCGCTGGACCGGTGCGGAGCAGGTGCTCGTCGACCGGCTCCAGGGTCCGAGCACGCTCGAGGCGTTCCTCGCGCCGTCCGACGTGCCGCCCGAGCGCGCGCGGGCCATCGTCGCCGCCCTCCTGCTCCTCGGCCTCGCGGTGTCCGCGGGGGAGGCCGCGGCGCCGACGGGCGAGACCGCCGCCGGCCTCGACGTCGACCTCGAGCTGGCGCGCTCGGGGTTCACGCCGTCGCCCGCCCCGCCC
>JAEYOU010000323.1 GCA_023411405.1 Pseudomonadota bacterium
CCCCAGCCCCAGCCCGAGCCCGAGCCCGCGGAGCCGCCCGCGCCCGCTCCTCCGCGGGCGGCGCCGACGCCGGTGGATCCGCGCGGCCGCCGCTGGTTCCGCCTCGATCCGCGGCGCCTCGTCCCCCACTACGAGTTCCTCGAGGACAGCTACCTCGACTACTTCGTGCCGAGCGTCGGGCCGGCGCGCGACGAGCGGCTCTTCTTCGAGGGCCAGGCGGCGTCACACCTCTTCCTCTGGAACCAGTGGGCGAAGGTCCAGGAGCCGGACACCCCGCGCTGGCTCTTCGTGAACAACCTCGGGGTCACCTTCATCCTGGACGTGCGCATGGTGCAGGAGCCGTCGGCGCCGGTGCGGCCGCCGTCGTACATCCCGCGCATCGACTACCAGCTCTTCGCGCTCCGGCGGACGCGGGCGGACCTCGTCGACCTCTTCGAGCTGCGCCTCACGCCGTGGGGCCACCACTCGAACGGCCAGACCGACTGCGCGTTCGCGGACGGCGTGGACGGCGGCCCGGCGTCCGCGGACTGCCTCGTGCCGGATCCGGACGACCCGCCCACGGACCGCGTCAACTTCCGGACCGGCGACTTCTCGACGAGCTTCTTCATCGCGGGCGCGCACTACGCGCGCATCGGCCTGGATCGCGATCGCTGGCAGAAGTGGCGGGTGGCGATCGGCGGCCTCTTCGAGGGGAACCCGCGCCCGTGGGGGCCGGGGACCATCACCCGGAGCGACGCCCGGCTCTACGGGCAGTGGCGCGCGAAGCTGGAGGCGGAGCTGCGGTACCGGTTCGAGCGCCCGCTCGGGATCGCGTTCCTCACCGGCATGGGCTCGCTCACCGGCTCGGGCGAGGTGATGTGGCACGTCGCGCCGGGCATCCCCTGGCATCGCGAGATCGTCGAGCTCGCGTACCAGCCGGACGGCTTCCGCGGCGCGGGGCTGTTCGTCCGGTACTTCAGCGGTCAGGACACGCTCAACGTGCTCTACGCGGCCGGGCACACCGAGCTGATCGCGTTCGGGATCATCTGGAGTGGTTCACCGCAGGTGCAGTACACGTTCGGCGGGGTGCCGTAGCGGCGAGGCCGACGAGCGGACGATATGAAGCCGCTCACCCTGGGCAATCCTCGACCGGGTGAGCGGCGATCGGCCGGTCAGTGCTTGTGGCCCTTGGGGCCGTGGTCGTTGCGATCGCGCTTGCCACGCTCGTCGTGGCGCCGGTGATCGTCGCGCCCGCGGCCGCCGAACCCGTCGTGGCGACCGTCGTGCTTCCGATCGCCGAACCCGTCGCGGCGGCGATCGTCCCGGCGATCGTCACGGCGCTGGTCGCGCCGGTGGTGCCAGGGCTCCTTGTGGCGGCGCTCCTCCCACGACCGCCGCTGCTCGGCGTGGAAGCGCCGGTCGTGCCGGTTGTGCTTCCACCACTTGTGGCGCTCCTCCCAGGAGTGGCGCGCGCGCCAGGCGCGGTACTCGTCGCGGTGGTGCGGGCGCCAGCGGCCGTCGTCGTCCCGGTAGTAGTGCCTGTAGTGGCCGTGCGGGATCCTCACGAGCGACACGGGGACCACCGCGGGCTGCGCCGGGTACCACGGCTTGCCCCACGTCCGCGTGCGGTACCAGCCGCCGTCGTCCTGGCGGAGCCAGTACCAGCCGCCCACGAAGAACACCTCCCGCTCGACCTCCGGGACGAGCTGCACCTCGGGGGCGACGAGCACGAGCGGCGGCGGGCCGGGGAACTGGATGCCGATGTCGATGTGGATCTGCGCCTTCGCGCCGGCGGGGGCGAGCAGCAGGGCGGCCAGCACGAGTCCGAGTGTCGTGGTCTTCATGGACCGCATGATGAAGCGGGCGGCGCGCGTGCTCAAGATGTGAAATTGGCTGTGAAGTTTGCGCACGCCCCCACGGCGCCGGGGCCCGCTGTCGCAGGATGTGGGGCCGTACCAGCCGGTTCAGGCCGGCAGCCCGTTCACGAACTCCGCGAGGGCCGCGTCGAACGCGGCGGGGTTCTCGAGGTTCGAGAGGTGCCCCGCGTCGGGGATGCGGACCAGGCGTGAACCCTTCACGGCCGCCGCCATCTTCTCCGCCTCGGCGGGCGGCGTGCCGGCGTCGTGCTCGCCGACGACGACGAGCGTGGGGCACGTGATCGCTGCGAGCGTCGGCGTCGAGTCGGGGCGCCGCGCCATGCCTCGCTGGCAGGCGGCCACGCCCGCCGGCGTCGCCCCGGCCACGAGGTGGCGCACCTCCTTCACCACCGCCGTGTCGGGCGCGGGGCGCAGGAGCTTCGGGATCATCTCGTCCGCCACCCACCCGAGGCCGCGCTCGATCGCGGTCCGCGCGAAGGTCTCGCGGTTCTTCCGCACCTCGTCGCCGTCGGCCGCGGCCTTCGTGTCGCACAGGGCGAGCCCGCGGAAGAGGCCGGGGGCGCGGCGGTACAGCTCGAACGCGACGTATCCGCCCATGGACAGGCCGACCACCGCGGCGCGCTCGACGCGCAGGTGCCCGAGCAGCGCCCGCACGTCGTCCGCGACGATGTCCATTCCGAGCACCTCGGGCGGGACGCCGCTCCGCCCCATCCCGCGGTAGTCGAGCGCGAGCACGCGGTGCTTCCCCTCGAGCGCCGCGAGCTGCCGGGCCCACATGCCCGCGTGGAGCGGGAAGGCGTGCAGGAGCACGACCGCGTCGCGGAGCGAGCGGGAGCTGCCCGCATCGCGGTAGTGGAGCTCGGTCCCGTTGACGTGCGCGATGGGCATGGAGGGACGATAGCTCACCTGTGGCCGCGACTGGGGGTCGCACGTTGGGCCTGTCGGGGCAGGTCCCGTGGGGCTGCTCCCGGACCCGGCCGGGCGAGGCCGGGCGCGGGCGCGGGTGTGGCGTCCGCACCCTGCAGCGGCGGGCGGGGTGCGTTATGAGTGGAGGCTCATGAACGGAGCACGCACCGAGACGATCGCCGGACAGCCCCCCGCGCAGGCCGGCCAGACCGAAGGCATCGGCCACTTCGCGCGCTTCGGCGTGACCGAGGCGATGATCGCGCGGACGCTCGAGGCCGCGCTGGCCCGCGGCGGTGACCACGCCGACCTCTTCTTCCAGCACCGCGTCGGCTCGGACCTCGGGCTCGAGGACGGCGCGGTCAACCGCGCGTACGCCTCGGTCGAGCTGGGGGTCGGCGTACGGGTGGTGAAGGGGGATCAGACCGGGTACGGCTACACCGAGGACCTGACCCTGCCGGCGCTGCTCGAGTGCGCGCGCACCGCCGCGGCGGTGGCCGACGGCGCCTCGCGGCCGGCGCCGGGCCGCTTCCACGTGCGCCCCGCCCCCGCCGATCGCTACCCGCTCCGGCGCGCCTGGGAGGAGGTCCGGCCGGAGGAGAAGCTGCCCATCGTCGCCGGGATCAACGAGCGCACGTTCGCGGCCGATCCGCGCATCCGCAAGGTGAACGTCTTCCTCCGCGACGAGTCGGGGACGGTGCTCATCGCCGACTCGTCCGGCCGGATCGTCGAGGACCGCCAGCCGATGACCCTGCTCTACCTCTCGGTGCTCGCCGAGCAGGGCGGGCGCCGCGAGCAGAACGGCTACAACGTGGCCGGGCGGGCGGGGTTCGAGTTCTACACGCCCGAGCGGCTCGACCGCGTGGTGCGCGAGGCGGTGGAGCGGACCACGGTGCTCTTCGAGGCCGGGCCGCCGCCCGCGGGCGAGATGCCGGTGGTGCTCGCCGCCGGCTCCTCCGGGATCCTGCTCCACGAGGCGATCGGGCACGGCATGGAGGCCGACTTCAACCGCAAGGGGATCTCGATCTACGCCGACCGGATCGGCAAGCCGATCGCGAAGCCCTTCGTGAACATCGTGGACGACGCCGCCAACCCGGGCGCGCGCGGCGCGATCAACGTGGACGACGAGGGCAACGAGGCCGGCACCACGCACCTCGTGGTGAACGGGGTCCTCACCACGTACCTCCACGACGCGATCTCCGCCCAGCACTACGGCGTCGCGCCCACGGGCAACGGCCGCCGCGAGAGCTACCGGCACGCGCCGCTGCCGCGCATGCGCTCGACGTACATGCTCCCGGGCCCGCACCACAAGGACGAGATCCTCCGCTCGGTGAAGCGGGGCATCTACTGCGTCAACTTCTCGAACGGCCAGGTCAACATCGGCGCGGGCGACTTCACCTTCTACGTGAAGAACGGCTGGCTCATCGAGGACGGCAAGCTCACCCGGCCGGTGAAGGACGTGAACATCATCGGCAACGGTCCCAAGGCGCTCGAGCAGGTGGACATGGTCTCGGACGACCTCGCCATCGACGAGGGCGGCTGGACCTGCGGGAAGGACGGCCAGAGCGTGCCGGTCTCGCAGGGGCTCCCGACCGTGCGGGTCGCGTCGATGACCGTGGGTGGAAGAGGGACTTGATCGACACCGCTCGTGCTTCGACAGGCTCAGCACGAGCGGACTTTCGGAGCACGCGGCCGCTCACCCTGAGCCTGTCGAAGGGTGAGCCTGTCGAAGCACGAGCCTTCGAAGGCCCCCCAGCGAGACCCCATGCCCCCCTCCCTCCTCGACATTTCCCGCGAGGCCGCCCAGCGCGCCCTCCGCCACGGCGCGACCGAGGCCGCCGCCGGCGCCTACCGCGCCCGCCACGTCGAGGTCGCCTGGCGCGACGGCAAGCTCGAGAAGGTCACCGAGGCGACGACCCGCGGCCTCGGGCTCGATCTCTACGTCGAGGGGCGCTACGCCTCGGTCTCGACGAGCGACCTCCGCCCGGAGGCGCTCGACCGGTTCGTCGCCGACGCGGTCGCGCTGGCGCGCACGCTCTCCCCGGACCCGCACCGGCGCCTCCCCGACCCCGCGCTCTACCGCGGCGCCACCGACGTCGACCTCGAGCTCGAGGATCCGACCGCGGGGACCCTCGACGCCGGGACCCGCCGCGACATGGCCCGCGCCGCGGAGGAGGCGGCCCGCGCCGTGCCGGGGAGCGACGCCATCCTCTCGGTCACGACCGGCGTCTCCGACTCGCAGGGGGAGTCGGCGGTCTTTCACACCAACGGCTTCGAGGGCGGGCGCCGCTCGACGGACTTCTGGACCTCCGCCGAGGTGACGGTGAAGGATCCGGACGGCCGCCGGCCCGAGGAGTACGCGTCGTCGGGCGCCCGCCACCGCGCCGACGTCGAGCCGCCGGAGGTGGTCGGCCGGAGGGCGGCGGAGCGGGCGCTCGCGCGGATCGGCGCGGTGAAGGGCGCGTCGGGCCTCGTCACGCTCGTGGTGGACGCGCGCGCGGCCGGGCGGCTGGTGGGCGCGCTGTTCGGGCCGCTCTCGGCGGCGTCGCTCCAGCAGAAGCGCTCGTTCCTCGAGGGCAAGCGCGGCGCCCGGGTGGGCAGCCCGCGGCTCGACGTCCGCGACGAGCCGCACGTGAAGCGCGGGCTCGGCTCCCGCCGCCACGACGGCGAGGGGATCGCGGCGCGCCCGTTCCTGGTCTTCGAGGAGGGCGTGCTCCGGGCGTACTACGTGGACACGTACTACGGCCGGAAGCTGGGGATGGATCCGACCACCGCGCGATCGTCGAACCTCGCCTGGCGGCTCGGCGACCGCTCGCCCGACGGGCTCCTGGCCGACGCCGGCGAGGGGATCCTCGTCACCGGGTTCCTCGGCGGGAACTCCAACTCCACCACGGGGGACTTCTCCCTCGGGGTGCGGGGGTTCCGGATCCGCGGCGGCGGGCTCGCCGAACCCATCGGCGAGATGAACGTCTCCGGGAACCACCTCGAGCTCTGGCAGCGGCTCGCCGCCGTCGGGAACGACCCGTATCGCTACTCCGCGCTCCGGACGCCGACGTTCGTCTTCGAGGGCGTGCAGATCGCGGGGACCTGAACCCCGCGGCCGTGGACCCGCGCCTGCCCCCTCGCCCGGTTTGCCGGTCCGGGCGCGGAGCCCTATTCCTTGAGGGGTGGTGATCGTACTCGTCGTCGACGATGAGAGTGACATCCGCCAGGCCCTCGCGGAGGTGCTGACCTTCGAGGGCTACGAGGTGGTGGACGCCCGCGACGGCCAGGAGGCGCTCGACAAGGCCCGGATGTACCGGCCCGAGCTGGTGCTCCTGGACCTCATGATGCCCCGGATGAACGGGTGGGAGTTCCGGCGCGCCCAGAAGGGCGACCGGGCGCTGGCGCGCATCCCCGTCGTGGTCCTCTCGGCCTTCGCCGACGACGGCCGGATGGACGCCGAGGCGTACATCGAGAAGCCGTTCGACCTCGACCAGCTCGTCAGCGCGGTCCGCCGGTACGCGCGTCCGCCGGCGCAGCCCTCTGCCTGAACCCCGCGAGCTGGCGCACGGCGAGGACGCCGCCGGGCCCGCGCCCTCCGGCCAGCTCCCCGGCGCGCCGCGCGGCGTCGTCGACCAT
>JAEYOU010000351.1 GCA_023411405.1 Pseudomonadota bacterium
CGCGCACGTCCTCGCGCAGCTCGGCGAGGGCCGGGCCCAGGTCCACGTCCGCGCCGTCGGGCGCGCGCACGCGCTCGAGCCGGGCGAGGTTGAGCGCGTACCGCAGCGAGGCCTCGTCGTGCTCGGAGAGCCACGTGTGCGTCGTCACCACCGATCGCACGAGCGCGGCCTCCGCCTCCTCGAACGGCCGCAGCGCCTCCTTGCGGGCGTCCAGCGCGCTCTCGGGCGGGCTCACGCCACCACCTCCTCGAAGGCGCGGCGCACCGCGCTCGTGACGCGATCGTACTCGGCGAGGAACCGGGCCGCGGCCTCCGGCCCACCGTAGCCGAGCCGGCGCGCGAGCTGATCGAGCTCCGGGCCCGGGCGCGGGAGGTGGTCCACGGTGTAGTCGTGCACGATCCGGAGCCGCAGGTCGACCCGGCGCAGAAAGCCGTAGCCGCCGGACAGTGCCTGGTACAGGGGCTCCGCGAGGAGCCCCGCGTCGCGCAGCAGGAGGAGCGCCTCGGGCGTCGAGCCGCTGCGGACCTCGGGGTGCTCGTGGCCGTGGACCAGCTGGAGGAACTGGGCGGCGAACTCGGCGTCCACGAGGCCGCCGTGGCCGGTCTTGGGGTTCCGCCCGCGCTCCGCCTCGTGGGAGAGCTCGGCCTCCATGCGCTCGCGCATGCGCCGGATCTCCTGCGCGATGGCGGCGCGGTCCCCCTGCGCGTCGTACGCCGCGGGGACGATCGCCCGGCGCGCGACCTCGTCGAAGAGCGCCGCGTCGCCCGCGACGTGGCGCGCCCGGAGGAGCGCCTGCCGCTCCCAGAGCTGGCTCCGCACCGCGCTCGCCGGCCCCACCGCCGGCGCCTGGCCGGTGTGGTAGCGGACGAACCCCTCGAGGCCGATGACGAGCGCACCCTGGTTGCCCGAGGGGCGCAGGCGCGTGTCGATCTGGTAGAGGCGCCCCTCGCGGAGCGGCATCTGCAGGAACGACATGAACCGCTGCGCGAGGCGCGCGTACCGCTCGTGCCCGGTCGCCTCGCCGGGGTAGACGAAGATGAGGTCGAGGTCGGAATGGTAGCCGAGCTCGCGCCCGCCGAGCTTGCCCATGCCGATGACGCACAGCCGCGCGTCCGGCAGGCTCCCGCGGGCCCGGGCCTCCGCCTCGGCGAGGTCGAGGCAGGCCTCGACGCAGACCTCGGCGAGGTGCGTGAGCTGCCGGGAGACGACCGGCAGGTCGCACATGCCGGCGATGTCGTGCACCGCGATGCGGAGGACCTCCTGGTCCTTGTAGCGGCGGACGGCCCCGAGCCGGAGCTCGAGCACCTCGTCCGGGTGGAGGTCGCCCGAGGGCGGGCGGAGGCGCTCGGCGAGCTCCGCCTGCATCTCGGCGCGCGTCTTGTCGACGACGATCTGGTCGCGCGAGAGGAGCACGTCGAACAGCTCGGGGGTGCGGACGAACCGCTTCGAGAGGAAGTCGGACGTCCCGAACAGCGAGAGGAGCAGCCGGGTCACGCGGCGGTTCTCGCGCATGATGGCGAAGTAGGGCTCCGGGCTCCGCAGCGCGGCCGCGAAGTCGCCGAGGTGCCAGAGCGCCTGGTCGGGGTCGGGCGTCCCCAGGGCGTCGGCGAGGATGCCGGCCGCCTGCGCGGGATCTCCCAGGCGGGAGAAGGGCGTGTGGCGGCGGGCCATGAGGTCGATGGCGGCGATGGCCCGGTCCGGATCGAGGAAGCCGCGGCGCAGGGCGAGCTCGGCCCGGCGCCCGCGCTCCACGTCGGGATCGGCGAGCAGGGTGAGCTCGGGATCGAGCGGCGGCAGCTCCTGGGCGGCCCCGAGGAGGCTGCCGAAGATGCGGGCGGTCCGCTCGCGGTGGCCGTGGAGGGCGGCCTCGAAGTCGGCCTCCGAGACGTAGCCCATGCTGCGCGCGAGGCCGAGGCGCTCGCCGGGCGGCGGGAGGCGGTGGGTCTGGGCGCCGTCCACCATCATCACGCGGTGCTCGGCGCGCCGGAGGAAGAGGTACGCGTCGGAGAGCTCGTCGCGGTCGCGGGCCGGCACCACGCCCGCGAAGAGGAGCCGATCGAGCGCGGGGAGGACCGCGCGCTCGCGCAGGGCGTCGCCGCCCGCGCGGCCGCCGTGCAGGAGCTGGAGGGCGGTGACGAAGAACTCGGCCTCGCGGATCCCGCCCTTGCCGAGCTTGAGGTCGTCCTTGCCCTCGGCGCCCGCGCGCGCGTCGATGCGGGCCTTCATCGCGTGGATCTCCTCGAGCACGGAGATGTCGAGGCTCCGGCGCCACACGAACGGCTCGAGGTGGCGCAGCAGCTCCACCCCGACCGCGTCGTCGCCCGCCGCGGGGCGCGCCTTCACCAGCGCGGCGCGCTCCCAGCTCCGGCCGAACGACTGGTAGTACAGCTCGGCCGCGTGCACGCTGTTCACGATGGGGCCGTTCTGACCGTCGGGGCGGAGGTTCAGGTCCACGCGGAAGACGAAGCCGTCCTCGGTGGGGCGGGCGAGCGACTCGGTCACGAGCTCCGCGAGCTTCGCGTAGTACGCGAAGTGGTCCTGCGGGCGTTCGCCCTCGGTCTGGCCGTCGCGGTCGTAGACGTAGATGAGATCGATGTCGGAGGAGAAGTTGAGCTCGCGCGCGCCGAGCTTCCCCATCGCGAGGGCGCAGAAGCCCGCGCCCGGCTCCCGGCCGGCCAGGCCCGCAGGCGGCCCGTGACGGGCGCGCAGGCGGCGATCGTGGAACTGGATCGCGACGTGGAGGCAGGCGGTCGCGAGGGTGGAGAGCTCCTCCGTCACCTCGCGCACGCGCACGCGGCGGAGGTCGCGGAGCGCGATCCGGAGGACCTGGCGCGTGCGGACCTGGCGGAGCAGGCGGTTCAGGCCCGCGACGTCGTCCGGCGCGAGGCGGCGCACGGCGCGCGCGAGGAAGCGCCGGAGATCGGCCTCGTCGCGCGGGCGGGCGAGCCAGCGCGAGCGGACGGTGCGCCGCAGGAGGTGCGGCGCGCGCGCGAGCAGCGACGCGAGCATCCGCGAGCTGCCGCACAGGATCACGAGCCCGTCGAGGAGGTCCGGCTCGATGGGCAGCGCGCCGGCGCCGTCGAGGTACCGCTCCACGCCCGCGAGGCACAGGTCGGGATCGGCCGAGAGCTCCACCCGCGAGAGCAGCCGCTGCACGTCGGGCACGCGCTTCGCGAGCCGGGCGATCCGCTCCGCGGACGCGAGGGCCCGAGGGGGCTCCGGGGGGAGGCCGGGGAGGCCGTGGGCGGAGGGGAGGGGGAGCACGCGGGGACATCATAATAGGGCTCGGGGGTGCCCCGAACCCGGTCTCTGCCCAATCCTCCCCCCCCACGGACGACAGCCATCGGTGCTACACCTCCCCCCCGGGAGGCAACCAGGTGACCCTCACCCCGGAACAGAACGCGATCGCGACCGACGTGGCGGGCAGCTTCATGCGCTTCCTGGGCCGGGCGTGCCCGGGGTGGGAGGTGGGGTTCCTCCGGTTCGCGCTCGGAGAGGGCGGCCCGGCGGTGAGCGCCTCCTGCGTGATGGGGGCGCAGGTCGCGGTCGTCGACCACCCCGGCGCCCTCGACCTGCTCGCGGAGCGGAGCAAGGCGCTGTTCGAGGCGCTCGGGCGGACGAAGGGCGTGGTGCTGTTCGTCGTCGGCGCGTCGCGGCAGGTCGAGGTCCGGTTCGACCTGGAGAGCCCGGACCGCTGGAAGCTCGACGCAGGGACCGGGTTGCCCGCGGGCGTGTAGCGAAGGGGCGCCGCGGTGACCCCGGCCGCCGGCCGCCGCCGTCCGCTCGCTCCGGAAGAAGCTCGGCCCGCACGCGGGCGCGATCGCCACCGAGACCGGCCACGGCTACCGGTTCGTGGGGTTCGAGGCGGCGCCGGCGGAGCGGCGGTAGCCGCTACTCCTCCGCCCCGTCCTCCGCGTCCCCGGCCGCCGCCGCACCCCGCCCGGCGCGCGAGAGGCCGTGCTGCTTGATCTTCTTGTGCAGGTTGGTCCGCTCGACGCCCAGCGCCTGCGCCGCCTGCGTGATGTTCCACTCGTGCTCCTCGAGCTTCTTCAGGATGTAGTCGCGCTCGACGAGATCGCGGAGCTCGCGGAGCGGCACGGCGCCGTAGCGCGAAAGGTCCGCGGGGCCGCCCGCGGCGGCGGGCGTCGGGGCGCGGGCCTGGAGGATCGACTCGGGCACGTCGGCGACGGTGATCCGGTCGCCGCTCATGATCACCATCCGCTCGCACACGTTCCGGAGCTCGCGGACGTTGCCGGGCCAGCGGTGGCCCCTGAGGCGGTCGTAGACCTCGGGCTCCACGGGCTTGGGGCGCATGCCGTTGTCGCGCACGGCGAGGAGGAAGAAGCGCTCGGCCAGGAGGGGGACGTCGTCGAGGCGCTCGCGCAGCGCGGGCGAGCGGAGCGGGACCACGTTCAGGCGGAAGAAGAGGTCCTCGCGGAACGTCCCCTCGCGCACCTCGGCCTCGAGGTCCTTGTTCGTCGCCGCGACCACGCGCACGTCCACCGTCAGCGTCCGGTCGCTGCCCACCCGCGTGATCTCGCCGGTCTGGAGCGCGCGGAGCACCTTGGCCTGGGCGGAGAGGCTCATGTCCCCGATCTCGTCGAGGAAGAGCGTGCCGCCGTGGGCGGCCTCGAACTGGCCGCGGCGCCGGGCGGCGGCGCCGGTGAAGCTCCCCTTCTCGTGGCCGAAGAGCTCGGACTCGATGAGCTCGGCGGGGATCGCGGCGCAGTTCACCTTCACGAACGGGCCCTCGGCCCGCTTCGACTGCCGGTGGAGCTCGGCGGCGATGAGCTCCTTGCCCGTCCCGGACTCGCCGGTGACGAGGACGCGCCCGCTGGTGGGCGCGACCTTGGCGATCTCCTCGCGCAGCTTCTTCATCGCGGGGCTCTCGCCCAGCATCTCGTCGGAGAACCGGCGCTCGCGCGCGGAGAGGACCTGGACCTTCTCCTCCAGGGTCCGGCGCGAGAGCGCGTTCCGCACCGAGACCAGCACGCGGTCCCGGTCCACCGGCTTCGAGAAGAAGTCGTTGGCGCCGCGCTTCATCGCGTCCACGACGTCGCTCGTGTCGGCGTGGCCGGAGATGACGATCACCGGGAGGTCGCGCCACAGCTCGCGCGCCTTCGAGAGCAGGGTGAGCCCGTCCATGCCGGGGAGGCGGATGTCGAAGATCCCGAGGTCCACCGGCTCCGCCTCGAGGAGCTTCAGCGCGTCCTCGGCGGACTCGGCCTCCTGGACCTCGAACCCCTCCGCCTCGAGCACCATCCGGAGGGTGCGGCGGATGTTCTTCTCGTCGTCGACGACCAGCAGGTTCGGCTTCCGGGTGTCCATGGGCCGGGAGTATAGCCTGCTCTCCTCCCGTGCCCGTGCCCGAGGGCAGCCCGGGTTCCCGCGCCGAGCTCACTCCTCCGGGTACGCCGCCGGGCTCCGTTCGCCCGCGGTCCGCCCTCCGGCCGCCGCCGGCTTCCCGTTCCGCGGGTGCGTCCCGTTCCGCGCGTCCGCGCCGCTCCGCGCG
>JAEYOU010000385.1 GCA_023411405.1 Pseudomonadota bacterium
CGGCGGGGCCGCTGCTCCGGGACGCGCTCGCCCTCGCGGCCCGGCTCGGCGTCCTCAACTCGGTGTTCGTGTCCCGGGCCGACCTCGCCGAGCTGTGCGCGTTCGCGCTCGAGCGCGCCATCGAGCCCGACCTGGCGGTCCGGATCGTGCGCGCGCGTGGTCTCGCCGCGTGCCCCCGGGCTCGCGTCCTCGCGGCCTGGCCATGGAGCACGCGCGTCCAGGCGCTGGGCGCGCTCACGATCGCGCGCGAGGGGACGAGCCCGGCGCCCGGGAAGGGTCCCAAGAAGCCGCTCGAGCTGCTCCGCGTCCTCGTCCAGCAAGGCGAGCGCGGCGCCTCGCTGGAGTGGCTCGCCGAGGCGCTGTGGCCCGACGCCGAGGGCGACCTCGCGCGCCACAGCCTGGAGACGACGCTGTACCGCCTGCGCCAGCTCCTGGGCGATCCGGCGGCGCTGGTGGTCCGAAGCGGGCGCGCGGCGCTGGACCCGGAGCGCGTGTTCGTCGACGCCTGGGCGGTCGAGCGGCTCGCCCTCCGCGCGGCGGAGGCGCGCGCGCACGGCGACAGAGTCGCCGCGCTCCGCGACGCGGGTCGGGCGGTCGAGCTGTACCGAGGCGACCTCTTCGCCGACGACGGCGACGCCGCCGCGGAACGCTCCCGCGTGCGGCTGCGGGAGCGCGTCGCGGAGCTCGCGGCCCTGCTGGGCGGAGACCGGCCCTACCTCCGCACGATGTCGAGCAGCTCCACCTCGAACACGAGCGTGGCGCCGCCGGGGATCATGCCGCCGCCGGCGCCGCCGTCGCCGTAGGCGAGGTCGGACGGGCAGACGAGCTTCGCCTTCCCGCCGACCTGGATCTTCTGCACCCCCTCGGTCCAGCAGGGGATCACCTGGTCGAGCGGGAACTCCGCCGGCTGCTTGCGCGCGACGGAGGAGTCGAAGACCTTCCCGTCGGTGAACGTGCCCGTGTAGTGGACGCGCACGGTCTCGTTCGCCCGCGGGGTGAGGCCCTTGCCCTTCCGGAGCGGGACGTAGACGAGGCCGCTCTTCGTCTTCTGGGCGCCCTCCTCCTTCGCCGCCATCTCGAGGTACTCCTTGCCCTTGGCCTTCTCGCGCGCGAGCGCGCTCTCGGGCTTCGCGGCCTTGTCGTCCGCCGCCTGGGCCCCGGCGCCGAGGCCGAGGCAGGCGACGACCGCGAGGAGCCGGAACGATCGTCCGCTGGTCATGTCGTCACCGCCTCAGCTCTCGAGGAACGCCACGCCCGGCAGCACCTTGCCCTCGAGGAACTCGAGGCTCGCGCCGCCGCCGGTGGAGCAGTGGCTGACCTTGTCCGCCACCTTGAACTTCTTGGCCGCGGTGGCGGTGTCGCCGCCGCCGACGACGGTGGTCGTGCCTGCCGCGGTCGCCTTGGCGATCTCGTCGGCCATCGCCTTCGAGCCCTCGGCGAAGGCGTCGAACTCGAACACGCCGGGGGGGCCGTTCCAGACGATCGTCTTCGACCGGCGGATCACCTGGGCGTAGAGCTCGCGGGACTTCGGCCCGGCGTCCAGGCCCATCCAGCCGGCCGGGATGCCCTCCTTGTCGGTGCGGATCTGCTTGTTCGCGTTGGCGTCGAACTTGTCGGCGCAGACGAAGTCCACCGGGAAGGTGATGGTCACGCCCTTGGCCTTCGCCTTCTCGACCAGCTCCTTCGCGATCTTCGCGCCCTCGGGGTCGAAGAGGCTGTCGCCGATCTCCATCCCCTCGAGCACCTTCTTGAAGGTGAAGGCCATGCCGCCGCCGATGATGAGCTCGTTGGCCTTCTCGAGCAGGTTGTTGATGAGCGGGATCTTGTCCGCGATCTTCGCGCCGCCGAGGATGGCGAGGAGCGGGCGCTTCGGGTTCTCGACCACCGCGTTGAAGGCGTTGAGCTCGGCCTCCATGAGGAAGCCGGCGGCCTTCTCCGGCAGGGCGACGCCGACCATCGAGCTGTGGGCGCGGTGGGCGGTGCCGAACGCGTCGTTCACGTAGACGTCGCCGAGCCGCGTGAGGCTCGCGCAGAAGGCCTTCACGGCCTCCTTGTCGGCGGCCTTCTTCGAGCCGTCCTCGAGCTTCACCTTGGTCTCCTCCTCGATGTGGAACCGGAGGTTCTCGAGGAGGACGACGTCACCGGCCTTCAGCGCGCCGGGGGCGCAGGCCGCCTCGACCGCGGGGCCGACGCAGTCGTCGAGGAACTTGACCGGCTTCCCGAGGAGCTTGGCGAGCTCGTCGGCGACGGGCTTCAGCGAGAACTTGGCGATCTTCTGCCCGTCCGGCCGGCCCAGGTGCGACATGAGCACGACCGACGCGCCCTTCTCGAGCGCGTACTTGATGGTGGGCAGCGCCGCCTGGATGCGCTGGTTGTTGGTGATGGCGCCGGTCGTCTTGTCCTGCGGGACGTTGAAGTCCACCCGCATGAGGACGCGCTTCCCGGCGAGCTGCAGATCGCGGATCGTCTTGAACTTGGCCATGGTGGTGGGGTGCTGCGGAACAGGGTGGACTGCGGAACAGCGAGACCGCCCGTGGTGCGAGAGGCGCACCACGAGCGGTCGGTCCGAATGTGGCCGCTCACCCTGAGCCTGTCGAAGGGTGAGCCTGTCGAAGGGCGAGCGGGATGTCGGATCTGTCGGAGCGTTACAGCTTCGCCGCCATCTTCTTGGTCAGCTCGACGACGCGGTTCGAGTAGCCCCACTCGTTGTCGTACCAGCTGACCAGCTTGAAGAAGTTCTTGTTGAGCTCGACCGACGCGCCGGCGTCGAAGACCGACGACAGCTTCTCGTGGATGAAGTCGGAGGAGACGACCTCCTCCTCGGTGTAGCCGAGGATGCCCTTCATGTACGACTCGCTGGCCTTCTTCATCGCCGCCTTGATCTCGGCGAGCGAGGTCTCCTTGACCGTCTTGAAGGTCAGGTCGACGACCGAGACCGTCGGCACCGGGACGCGGAAGGCCATGCCGGTGAGCTTGCCCTTCACCTCGGGGAGGACGAGGGCCACGGCCTTCGCGGCGCCGGTGGTGGACGGGATGATGTTCTGCGCGGCGGTGCGGCCGCCCTTCCAGTCCTTCTTCGACGGCCCGTCGACCGTCTTCTGCGTCGCCGTGTAGGCGTGGACCGTGGTCATGAGGCCCTCGGCGAGGCCGAAGCCCTCCTTGAGGAGCACGTGGACCACGGGGGCGAGGCAGTTCGTCGTGCAGGAAGCGTTCGACACGATGTTGTGCTTCGCGGCGTCGTACTTGTCGTCGTTGACGCCGAGGACGACCGTGAGGTCCTCGCCCTTGGCCGGGGCGGTGATGAGGACCTTCTTCGCGCCGGCGGCGATGTGGCCCTTGGCCTTCTCGGCGTCGGTGAAGAGGCCGGTCGACTCGATCACGAGCTGCACGCCCAGCTTCGCCCAGGGCAGCTCGGCCGGGGTCTTGGCGCTCACGACCTGGATCTTCTTGCCGTTCACGACGAGCACGTCGTCGTCCGCCTTGTCCGGCGCCGACTTCTCGGAGCTGACCGTGCCCTGGAAGCGACCCTGGATCGAGTCGTACTTGAGGAGGTAGGCGAGGTTGTCGGCGGGAACGATGTCGCCCACGGCGACGACGTCCAGCTCACCCAGCAGGCCCTGCTCGACGAGGGCGCGGAAGACGAGGCGGCCGATGCGGCCGAAACCGTTGATCGCGACTTTCACAGCCATGGGCGTTTCCCCTGATCCGGTGGTGGTGGGCTACGTGATTCGGTAGCTCGTGGCGCAGCCGGAGGGCCGTGCGCTTCCGTGACGACCGGCTGCGGACTTCGTGTGCTCGTACCCCATTCTCCGCACGGTTGTCGATGCGCGAGTGATCGCAGTCCGGACGACCGATAGCGCTCCCCGCGCGCGGCGCGTGCGGTGCCTTGGCGCATCCAAACGCGCGTTTTCTAGGGCTGCGGAGCGATGCGCGCCAGCGCGCAGGCGGCCGGGGGACCCGTGGGCTCCTTCCACGGCGGGAGACCGTGGAGGCCCCGTCACGCCGACCGCCGCACCACCAGCTCCGGCTTCAGGATGACGCGCCGGGGCCGCGCGAGGAGCTCGTCTCGCTCCTCGATCGCGAGCCGGAACGCCTCGTCGGCCATCGCCTCGCCCGGTTGGCGGATGGTCGTCAGCGGCGGGTCGGAGGTCGCGGCGACGTCGAGGTCGTCGAAGCCGACGACGGCGACGTCCTCCGGCACCCGCACCCCGCGCGCGCGCGCCACCTCCAGCATGCCGGTCGCGCAGATGTCGCCCGCGGCGGAGAAGACCGCGTCCACGCCGCGGCGCGCCGCGAGGAGCCGGGTCATCGCGTTGACGCCGTCCTTGCGCGAGTAGTCGATCGAGTAGATCACCTCGAGCGGCGCGAGCCCCCGCGCGGCGAGCGCCTTCTCGAACCCGTCGAGCCGCAGGGCGCTGTTCATGTCCCCCTCGGCGTTGAGCTTCCCGACGACGATCGCGATGCGGCGGCGCCCCTGCTCCGTCAGGTGCGCGCCGGCGAGGACGCCGCCGAGGTGGTTGTCGCACGCGACCGTCGTCGCGCCCTCCGCCTCCTCGTCGATCAGCACCACCGGGACCTTCGCGGCGCGGAAGGCGGCGAGCGAGCGGGGGTCGGGGCGCACGGAGATGCCGATGAACGCGATCGGCTTCGGCTCGCCCTCGAGCAGGCGCGTGAGCCGCGCGCGCGCGACGTCCGCCGCCGCCGTGCTCGTGGTGGCGCACTCGACGAACGACTGGTCGGGGCGCAGGTGCCGCCGGAGGCGGGCGTACATCATGCCCGGGAACGTCGCCCCGAAGTTCACGGCCGCAACGGCGATCCGTACCGGCATCTCGCTCCCGCTCCTCCGCACCGAGTGATTGGAGCGGCGGATGTTACAGGAAAACCGCGGGCGCGGCGCGCGGCCCGGAGGAGCGTGAGAGCCCGAGCGAGCGCCGCTCCGCCCCTGCGCCCCGCAGGGTCTCGACGAGGACCTCGGCTTCACTGCGAGACACGATCCGACGCTCGCCCGGGTGCCCCCGGGGGCTCACGCGGGGGGAGGCGCGCGGGGAGCGGCGCGCCCTCGTCCGGCGCCGGCAACCCGGGCAGAGTCACCGCCCGAGTTGCCGGCCGGACACGGAGCGCGGTGGGCAGGACACGGGAGCCTGCGCCCCGCCTCCGTCATTCGACCCGGGCGTCGTCGACGCCGTGGACCGCGACCCGACGAACCTCCTGCGGGCGAGGGGACCACGGGTGCGGGACGTTCGGATGGCCGCGCAACTTAGCAGAACCCAGCGTGGAAGCGTCAACCGCTGACGACGGGGCCACCGCTTTCCCCGAAAGGGATCGCCGGCGCCGCGTCGTGCTCCCTGGATCCGCTCGCGGTGAACGCGCCAGGGCGTCCGCGCGCACGCCCGAGGCGGTCCGCCTCACCCGAGGCGTCAGCCGAGCTGCATCCCCGGCCAGCCCTCGATGGCCTCGGTCGAGCGGACCACGTGCATCCCGGCGTCCGCGAACCGCCGGAGCGCCTCCTCGGCCTGGGGCGTGAAGTCGGCGAGGAAGCCGCCCTTCCCGTCCGGGACCGTCACCGCCGACATGCAGTCGGCGAGGACGTACACCTTGCGCGCGAGCTCCGGATCCCGGGCCCGGAGGGCGCCGAGCAGATCCTCGAGCGAGCTCTTCACGCAGTGGCTCGCGGCCTGGCCGGCGACGATCACCGCGTCGGCGGCGAGCAGCGTCTCGACGAAGCGATCGTTCCGCTCCGCGAGCGGCCGGCCGTCGTGCCGGACGAGCACCTCCGGGCGGAGCACGGAGTAGTTCTCGGTGAGCGGGCTCCCGCCCTTCACCTCGACCTCCGACTGCGCGTCCCGCGCGAACGCGTGGAACATCCGCGCCTCGTGGACGACGCCGGCGAGCGCGTGGCCGTCGCTGCCGAGGATGCAGTGCGGCGGCCAGAGGTAGAGCCGGTACTTCCCGGCGCGCTCGAGCTCCGCGCAGTAGAACCGGACCTGCGCCCGGAGCCACGCCTGGTCGCCGCCGCACAGCCACGCCGCGACCGCCGGGTTCGGGCGCGCCTCGCCGCGGTCGAGATCGTCCGTGGTGATCTCGCGGTACGGGGCGAGCGGCGCGCCGTCCTTCCCGACCCAGAAGGACGGGAAGAAGATCTGGAACGCGAAGTGCGTGTCCATCGTGGCCGTCACCTGCGTGAGCACGTCCAGGTTGCGGTAGACGAACTCCGCGACGCGGCGGTTGTCGTCGAGCGCGCCGCGCCCGCTCCGGCCCGCGACGTAGAGCGCGCCGGTCGGGAAGCAGAAGTCCTTCTGCTCGTCGATGAGGAGGAGGTGGAGCCTCCGCCGGTCCGCCGCGGCAGGCCGGAGGCCGTGGGCGCGGCGCCACGCCGCCGCCTCGGAGAGGAGGCGGAGCTGATCGGGCGCGTACTCCGGGCGCTCGGCGTTCTTCGGGTCGTAGAAGCCGGGGAGCGGGAGGGCGGTGCGGGCCATGTGGTCTCTCCGTTCGGGCACGGGCACGGGCACGGGCGCGGGCTCGGGGACTGCGTCACACCTCGAACATGAAGCCTTCCTTCTCGAGCTGCAGGTACTTCCTGCGATCGAACCGGTGGAGGCGGGCCGCGCGGTGCGCCACGCCGCGCTCGCGCTCGTCGAGCTCGACGAGGAGCCCGGTCGCGAGGAGCTTCTTGCGGAAGTTTCGCTTGTCGAGCGGGCGCGCGACGATCTTCTCGTAGACGCGCTGGAGCTGCGTGAGCGTGAACCTGGGTGGCAGCAGCTCGAAGCCGATGGGCTGGTAGCGGACCTTGCCCTGCAGCCGCGCGCGCGCGGCCGCGAGGATGCGGTCGTGGTCGAACGCGAGCCGGGGCACCTCGCGGGCGGCGAACCAGCGGGCCTCGCGGGCGTCGGTCGCGGCGCGCACGCGGTGATCGCCGAGCTTCACGAGCGCGTAGTAGGCCACCGAGATGACCCGCCCGCGCGGATCGCGGTCGACGTCGCCGAAGGTGTAGAGCTGCTCGAGGAACACGCGCTCCAGCCCCGTCTCCTCCCGGAGCTCGCGGCGCGCCGCCGACGGCAGGTCCTCGTCCTCGCGGACGAACCCGCCGGGGAGCGCCCAGCGCCCCTCGAACGGCGCGATCCCGCGGCGCACGAGGAGGATCTTGAGGTCCTCCTCGTCCACGCCGAAGACGACGCAGTCCACGGTGACCGCCGGGCGCGGGTGCTCGTACGCGTACGTCCCCCCGTGCCGCTCCGGGTCCACGCGCATGGCAAGCGGCTTCGGGGCGGGGAGGCTCACGGCGCCCCCCGCCGCACCGCCTCGCGCGCCTCGAGGACGAGCCGCGTCTTGAGCTCGTGGAGCGATGGCTCGAGCCCGACGGGATACTGGTGCGGGTTGAGGAAGCGCTTCAGGCTCGCCGGCAGGCGGGCCACCTCGGCGAGCGCCCGGTCGCGGATGGCCGCGAGGGGCGGCGGCGCGTACACCGGCTTCCCCGCGCGCAGCACCGGCACGAGCAGGTCCGTCTGGCGCGCCCCGGCGGGGATCCGCTTCTGCCGCGTGAAGTCGAGCGGGTCCACGATCGCCCGCGGCCCGTCGGGCCAGCCGCGGCTCTCGTCGTAGATCCCGTCGGCGACGAGCCCGGTTTCGTCCTCGAACCGGCGCACCTGGAGGATGCCGGGCGTCGTGGTCTTGGCCGCCTGCTCCGAGAGCTTCACCCGGTACCGCCACGGCTCGCCCGGGCGGCGCACCGCGCCGAGCTTGTAGACGCCGCCGAGGGCGGGGTGGTCGTGGCCGGTGACGAGGCGCGTCCCCACGCCCCAGACCGCGATGGTCGCGCCCTGGGCCTTGAGGCTCTCGATCGTCTGCTCGTCGAGGTCGTTGGAGGCGAGGATCTTCGCGTCGGGGAACCCGGCGTCGTCGAGGAGCTTCCGCGCCTCGACGCTGAACCAGGCGAGGTCGCCCGAGTCGAGGCGGACGCCGAGGAGCGGGTGGCCGTGGTCGCGGAGCCAGCGGCCGACCTCGATGGCGTTCCGGACGCCCTCGAGCGTGTCGTACGTGTCGACGAGGAACACGCAGTTGTTGGGCAGCGCCTTCGCGTAGGTCTCGAACGCCTCGCGCTCGGTGTCGAAGAGCATCACCCAGCTGTGCGCGTGGGTGCCCTTCACCGGGATCCCGAACAGCCGGCCGGCGAGCACGTTGGAGGTGGCGGCGCAGCCCCCGGCGTAGGCGGCGCGGCTGGCGGTGAGGGCGCCGTCGACGCCCTGCGCGCGGCGGAGCCCGAAGTCGATCACCGGCTCGCCCTGCGCCGCGTGGACGATGCGCGAGGCCTTGGTGGCGATGAGCGTCTGGAAGTTGACGATGTTGAGGAGCGGCGTCTCGACCAGCATCGCCGGGACGATCGGGCCGCGGACGCGGAGCAGCGGCTCGTTCGGGAAGACGACCGTGCCCTCCGGCACGGCGTCCACGTCGAGCGCGAGCGGCAGCGCCCGGAGCGCGGCCAGGAAGTCGTCCGGGAACAGCCGCCCGCCGTCGGCCCCCGTGAGGCCGGCGAGGTAGGCGAGGTCCTCCTCGTCGAAGCGGAGGCCCGCCAGGTAGTCGAGCGCGTACTCGAGCCCGCAGGCGATCGCGTACCCGCCGCCGAACGGGTTCCTCCGGAAGAACAGGTGGAACACGGCCTCGCGGTCGGCGAGCCCCGCGCGCCACGCGGCGCAGGCCATCGTGAGCTGGTACAGATCCGTGAGCAGCGCCAGGGACGGCCGGTACAGCTCCGAGAGCGTGCGCATCGCGCCTCCCGACTTCGTGTCTAGTGCACACCAAGGCGTGGCGCAACGCCGGCGCCGCAACCCGCCCGCGCGGACCCTCGAGGATGTGATCGAGTCGTGTCAGCTCACCGGGAACCGCAGCGTCACGCGCGCGCCGCGCCCCGCGCCGTCGCTCTCGACGAGGATCGTCCCGCCGAGCTGGCGCATCGCGATCGCGCTGCTGTGGAGGCCGAAGCCGTTGCCGCCGGCCTTGGTCGTGAAGCCGTACGAGAAGATCCGGGCGAGGTCCTCCTGCGAGATGCCCTCCCCCTGGTCCGCGAGGACCAGCGTCACCGCGCCCTCGTCCACCCGGCCGCGGACGGTGAGCACGCGGCGCTCCTCGGGGACGGCGCGCATGGCCTCGGCCGCGTTCTTCACGACGTTGACGAGGACGTGCAGGAGCTTCGATCGCTGCGACTCGAGCGTGGGGAGCGGCGGGTGGCTCCGGTGCACGCGGATCGCGTAGCGGGCGAGGCTCGGGGCCTGGATGCGGAGCGCGGTCTCCACCACCTCGGAGAGGTCGACGGGCTCCCGCGGGAGGTCGTCGCCCTCGCGCGCGTAGCTCTGGAGGGCGAGCACGGTCTCGCGGATGAGCGCCACCTGGTTCTGGAGGCTCACCGCCTCGCCGCGGATCACGTCCTGCTCCGCGGCGAGCCGCTCGGCGAGCCTCGTGAGGTACTCGACGACGAGCGGCCCGCGCCCTTCGGCGGCGACGAACGCGGCGAGGTCCTCGCGGTGCTCCGCGAGGAGGGCCGCGGTGCGGCGCACGCCCTCCACCTCGGAGCGGCCGGCGCGCGCCGCGATCTCCGAGGCGGAGACGTTCACGCTCGTGAGCAGGTTGCCGATGTTGTGCAGGGCCCCGACCGCGATCTCGGCCATGCCCGCGTGGCGCGCGGCCTCGAGGAGCTGGCGCTGGGCCCCCGCCAGATCGCGGGTCCGCTCCTCGACCTGCCGCTCCAGCTCGTCCGCGTGGCTCCGCTGCGCCTCGAGCAGCGACGAGACGCGCACGGCGGTGCTGATCTGGTTCATGAGCGCCTCGTAGGCGCCGCCGGAGAGCGGAGCCAGCTCGACCACGGCGAACCCGAGCTGGTCGTCCCGCGAGTACACCGGCAGCACCGCGTAGCCGTGGCGGTGCTCGGCCGAGAACCGCCCCGGCACGAGGCGCCAGGCGTCGAACGGCGCGCGCTCGTCCTCGAGCGGGACCCGATCGGCGGGGCCGTAGTGCGCGAGCAGGCGGGCGCGCCGGCGGTCGCCGCCCACGAACCGCGAGAGGTAGAAGCTCCGCACGCCGAGGTTGGGGAGCTGGGTCACCAGGATCCGGCGCACCTCCTCCTCGCTGACGTCGGTGGGGAAGAAGACCCGCTGGACGCCCTTGAACTCCTCGTCCATCCGCGCGCGCGCGGCCGCGTGCCAGCCGACCAGCTCCCCGAGCGCGGCCAGGAACCGGGCGCGGGCGCCCGGCGCCGCGTCGGCGCCGGCGAGGAG
>JAEYOU010000410.1 GCA_023411405.1 Pseudomonadota bacterium
GGCGCGGACGCCGCACTCGCCGGGGCAGGCGCGCCGGCATCGCTCCCCGGCTGCGGCGCTGCGGGGGCCGCGAGCGCCGCCATCGACTGCACCACCACCGCGTCCCCGCGCTCCGCGACCGCGCCCACGCTCGCGGCCACCAGCCTCCGGAGCTGCTCCTGCTGGCTCGCGTCGAGCGTCTTCTTCACCACGGCCACGACCTGGATGCGCCGGATGGACCCCGGCTGGCCGACGACCTGCTCCACCCGCTTCCCGACCGCGTACTCCACCTCGCGCTGCGAGCTGCCGCTCTGCGGACCAGGCACGGCCCCCGCGCTCGCCTGCGTCGTGAGCGGCGCGCCGAGCTCGCGAACCGTCTCGCGCTCGCGGACGACCACGCCGGTCTGCGTCCGCCCGAGCGTCCCCTGGGCGGGGACCACGTCCTCGGTCGTCGTCTGGACCCGGTCCATCTCGAGCGTCACGTCCACGCTCGCGAGCGCCTCCCCCTTCCCGAGCGTGCGATCGAGCACCTCGGAGACCTTGCGCGTCAGGTACTGCTCGGTGTCGCGCTTGAGGTCGAGCCGGCCCACCCCGGTCCCGCCGTCCGCGTCGCCCGAAGGCCGCGACAGCGCGATCCCGCTCTGGTCCACGATGGTCACGTCCTGCGCGACGATCCCCGGGACGGAGGCCGCCACGAGGCGCTGGATCCCGCTCACCTGCGAGCCCGTGAGCGCCTTGCCGGACCGGAGCGTGAGGGTGATCGAGGCGGTCGGCTTCGCGCGATCCCGCTTGAAGAGCCCTTGCTCCGGGAGCGCCAGCAGCACGCGGGCGTCCCGGACTTCGGAGAGCGACATGATCGTGCGGGCCAGCTCGCCCTGAAGCGCGCGCTGGTAGTTGATCCGCTGCGCGAACTCCGTCATGCCGAAGTCGCTGTCGTTGAACAGCTCGAAGCCCACTGCGCCGTGGAGGGGGAGCTCCTTGCCCATCACCTTGAGCCGCGTCCGGTACACGTCCTTCCGGTCCACGAGGACCGTGGTCCCGCCCTCCTCGCCCGCGGCCTCGTCGAGCTCGTAGGGGACGCGCTGCCGCTCCAGCTCCGCCGTGACCGCGGCCGCGTCCTGCGGGCTGAGCCCCGAGAACAGCACCTGGTAGTCCGCACGGAGCAGCCAGTACCCGAGCAGCGCGGTGGCGAGCACGACGAGGATCGCGCCCGCGAGGAGGCTCGCGCGACCCAGCTTGCCCAGCTTCTCCCAGAACACCTTCATCGCCGCGCCCTCACGGTCACACCTGCATCTTCATGAACTCCTGGTACGCCTCGAGGAGCCGGTTGCGGAGCTGGAGCATGAGCTCGAACGAGAGCCGGCTCTCCTCGAGCCGGATCATGATCTGGTGCAGGTTCTGGACCTCCCCCACCGCGAGCTGGTGCATGTCCGCCTGGGAGGTGAGGAGCACGCCGTTGATCCTCGAGAGCCCCTCCGTCACCATGTGCCCGAAGCTCGGACCGGCCGTCTCGGGGGCGACCGGCGCGATCTCGGGCCGGTCCGCCGCCGGCGCTGCGGCGCCGACCGGCAGCGTGCTTTGCACCGACGCCCAGTTCATGTCCCGCTCCCGATGTCGAGGGTCTTGAGCGCGAGCGAGCGGCTGATGTTCATCGCCGCGACGTTGGCCTCGTACGAGCGCAGCGCCGCCATCAGCGTCACCATCTCGGTCGCGGTGTCCACGCCGGGGTACGCGAGGTTTCCGTTCGCGTCCGCGTACGGATGACCCGGATCGTGGACGACCCGCGGCGCGGCGCCGGTCGTCTCGACGCTCATCTGCGGCAGCCCGAGGCCGCCCTCGTCGAGCCCTTGCTCGACCCGCTCTGCGAACGTGGCGAGCGCGATGGGCGGCGCGCGCGCCACCACACGCTGCGGCTGGTAGGCGGGGGCGCCCGGCGTCTGGATGGTCGTGGCGTTCGCGAGGTTCTGCGCGGCGACCTCCACGCGCGTCCGCTCGATCGCCATCCCTGCCGCGCTGATCTCGAACAGCTTCGAGGCTTCCATGTCGTCCCCTCCTACTTCTTCCCGTCCCGCACCGCGGACGCGAGCACGCTGTAGTGCTTCGACACCGCCCGGAGGAGCGCGTGGTAGTGGCCGGCGTTGTGGGACATCGCGGCCACCTCCAGATCGAGCTGCACCTTGGCCGGCATCCCAGCGGGGCCCGGCCCCACCGGCTCGAGCGCGGGCGCGACGTCCTCGAGCGAGCCGGGCCTGACGAACCCCGTCGTCCCGAGCTCCGCGCGCGCTGACTCGAGCTGCGCCTCGAAGCTCACGCGCACCGGCGCGTACCCCTCCGAGCTCGCGTTCGCGATGTTGAGCGCGTGCGCCTGCTGGCGAAGGCTCGCGGCGTCGAGCGCGAGCGACAGCGCGGCGGCGGTGACGGCTTCGAGTCCCTCGGTCATGCTCGCTGCTCCTTCCCTGAACCTTGCACGTTCAGCTCCGCTCGCCCTGAGCCTGCCCAAGAGCGAACGCCGTCACTGGATCACCAGCTCCGCCCGGAGCGCGCCGGCTGCCTTGATGGCCTGCAGGATGGCGATGATGTCGCGCGAGCTCGTCTTGAGCCGGGCGAGCGATTGCACGAGGTCCGCCACGGTGTCGTCGCCCGGGGGCAGATGTCCGGCGACGCCGGGCTCGTTCACCTCCACCTGCGTGTTCGTCACGACGAGGCTCTGCACCCCGGGGCCGCTGCGCCAGGCGCCCACCGGCTGCGAGGCCGAGTTCTGCTCCGCGATGGAGACCTTGATGTCGCCGTGCGTGATCGAGACCGGAGCGATCCGGACGTCGCCCCCGGCGACTACCGTCCCGGTCCGCTCGTTGACGACCACCCGCGCGCGGCGATCCGGCTCCACCGCCACGTTCTCGAGCCGCGCGACGAACTGGACGAGCCGCGCCCGATCGGCCTCCGGCACCTGGACGTCCACGCCCTGGGCGTCCCGCGCCTGCGCGAGCCCGGCCCCGAGCTGCGCGTTGACGGCCGCGGCGATCCGCTCCGCCGTGGTGAAGTCCGGGTCCGCCAGGATGAACGTGAGGTGCTGCTCGGAGCCCAGGACCTGCGTCTCGACCCCGACCTCGACCGTGGCGCCCCCGGGGATGGCCCCGACCGTCGGGTGGTTCTTCTGGACGACGTTGCCGTTCGCGTCGTACCGGTAGCCGCCGATCGAGAGCGGCCCCTGCGCCAGCGCGTAGACCTTCCCGTTCGCGGCCTTCAGCGGCGCGAGCAGCAGGCTCCCACCGGCGAGGCTCCGCGCGTCCCCGGCCGAGGTGACGGTCACGTCGAGCGTGTCGCCCTCGCGGGCGAACGGCGGGAGCGACGCCGACACCAGGACCACGGCGACGTTCCGGCTCTGCACCTGCTCCGCCGGAACGGTCAGGTTGAACCGTGAGAGGACGTTCGCGAGGGTCTGGCGCGTGACCCGGCTGGTGGGCGAGTCTCCCGTGCCCGCGAGACCGGTGACGATGCCGTACCCGACGAGCGGGTTCTCGCGCCACCCACGGAGCTTGCCGAGGTCCTTCACCCGGATGGACTCCGCCGCGGCCGCCGCCTGCGCGAGGAGCGCGAGACCGGCGAGGGCCAGGGACAGGGCGCGCACGCAGCGCATGATGTCGGCGGTCGCGCGCATCAGAACCCCAGGAGCTCGATCAGCAGTCGCAACCAGGTGCGCTTGTGCCGGCTCGTCAGGTCGCCTTCGCCCGCGTACGAGACCTTCGCGTCCGCGATGCGCGTGGAGAGCACGACGTTGTCGGCCGAGACGTCGTGCGGGCGGACGCGACCCTCGACCTTCACCTTGTGCTGCTCCTGGTTGACCGTCAGGAGCTGCTCGCCTGCGACGCGCAGATCGCCGTTCGGCAGCACCTCCTGCACGGTGACGGTCAGCGTCGCGAGCAGCCGATTGGCGCGCTGGGTCACGCCGCCGCCGTCGAAGGCGCTCCCCAGCTCGAGGCTGCCGTCGATCGGGCGCCCGCCGTTGATCGCGCTGGTCCCGGCGCGGGCGCTCACGCCATGGTTGCGCTGGGTGCTGGTGTCCGACGTCGTGCTGGCGGACGAGTTCTCGAAGACGTGGACCGTGACGACGTCGCCGGCGCGGTGGGCCTTCCGATCTGCGGTGAACGCGCGGAAGTTCTGGGCGTCGTAGAGGCTCTCCGCGCGGACAGGCGTCCCCGCGAGCACGAGCACGGCCACCGTCCCCAGGCTCGCGAACCGGCTCATGGCGCCACCTCCACGGCTCTGGGGGCGACGACGCGCGCGAGGATCGGGGCCTCGGCGCCCGGCAGCCGCACGCGGACGACCTCGCCCGGATCTCCGTCCTCGAGGACCTCGACCCGGCTCTCGACCGCGATCCGGCCAGCCACGCTCCGCAGGCTCGCCGTGCTCCCGCGCGTCACGGCCGGGCCCGCCTGGACGGGGGCAGGCGGAGCGGGCACGGGCGCCGTGCGGACGCGAGGAGCAGCGCGGGCGGTGACCGCGGGACCACCCGGCATGACCTCGAACCGCACCGGCACCGTGCGCGCGAACCGGCCATCGACCCAGAGGTCCACCCACACCGAGGGCCGCCCCGAGCGCAGCGCGGCGCGGGGCACGGAACGAGCACGGAGCTCGACGTCGCCCGCTGGCACGTCCTGATCGTGGGGCAGGAGCGGCTCCCCGAGGCCGGCCTCGAGCCCGAAGGACTGGATGGCGTGCTCGAGCGCGTCCCGCGCCTTCCCCGCGATCTCCTCGCCGGTGACCCGACCGACCGTCGCACGGACGACCGCGGCATCCGGCCCGCTCCACGCGATCTGCTCGAGGCGAAGCCCGGTCCGAGCCCGGATCCAGCGCAGGAGGGCGCCGCGCTCGAGCCGCGTCGCGGTCCCCGTGCGCGGCGCCGGCCCGAGCGGAAGAGCCATGAGCCGCTGGAGCAGCGGCAGATCGAGCGTGGTCAGCACGGCGACCTCGCCGAGGCGCACCTGGGGCCCCTTCACCTCCACCTCCGGGCGCAGCTCGATGCGCAGCGGCGCGCGCCCCGGCGGCGGAGATGAGCTGGCCGCAGAGACCGGCGCGCCGATGGCCGCGACGATCACCGCAGCAAGGGCGCGCGAGGCCGCGTGGCGGCGCTGGAGTCCGAGCTGGCGCACGTTCCCATCCATCGGTTCACTTCCGGAGCGCGTTGATCATCCCCAGCATCTCGTCGGACGCCTGGATGACCTTCACGTTCGCCTCGTACGCGCGCTGCGCGACCATGAGGCTCACCATCTCGTCCACCATCCGGACGTTGGATCCCTCGAGGTAGCCCTGCGTGACCGCGCCCATGCCGTCTGCGCCCGCGCGACCGGTGATCGCCTCGCCCGAGGCCTCGCTCGCGCGATACACGCCGGTGCCGGTCGCAACGAGGCCGCCGGGGTTCGGGAAGCGGACGAGCTCGAGCTGCCCGGCCTCGATCGGCAGCGCCTGGTCGGCGACCGAGATCCGGACGCGCCCGTCGCGCTCGACGACGAGGGCCGTCGCGTCGCTCGGGACCGTGATCCCCGGCCGGAGCGCGTTGCCGGCCGCGTCCACGAGCACGCCGTCCACGTTCACCTCGAGCGTACCGCCGCGCGAGTAGCCGCGGGTTCCGTCGGCGAGCTCCACCTCGAGGAACCCGTCGCCCTGGATGGCGACGTCGAAGGCCGAACCGGTCTGCTTCAGGTCGCCGGCGTCGAACAGCTTCGCCACGCTCGAGATCGCGACGCCCGCTCCGACCTGCGCCGGCGCCGCGAGCGGCGCTGCGCCCGCCCCCGAGAGCGCCACCTGCTGGCTCACGAGATCGGTGAAGCTCACCCGGCTCTTCTTGAACCCCACCGTGTTCACGTTCGCGAGGTTGTTCGCGATCGTGTCCACGCTCTGCTGCTGCGCCTGCATCCCGGTCGCAGCGATGTGCAAGGCATCGAACATGGTTCTCCCCTCACGCGGACCTAGGCGAGGTCCCCGAGCTTCCGGATCGACGTGGCGATGAGCTCATCGTACCCCTGAACCACGCGCTGCATCGTCTCGAAGTGGCGCACCGTCTCCATGAGCTGCACCATCTCGCGCGCGGAGCTCACGTTCGCGTTCTCGAGCGCGCCTTGCCGCACGTGAACGTTCGCTTGCGCGACCGGCTCCGGCGGCTCGTCGCACTGCAGCAACCCACCTCCCGTGTTCCGCAAGGTCACGTGCTCCGGGAAGCGCACGATCCGGAGCGTCGCAACCGCCGCGTCCGGCGTACGCGCTGAGCCACCGGCTGCGTCGGGCTCGGTGATCCGACCCGCCGCGTCGACGACCGGCGTGCGGGTGGTGAGGACGATCTCACCGTCGCTTCCCAGGACGGGGAACCCCTGCGGCGTGACGAGCCGCCCGCGCGCGTCGAGCTGGAACGCGCCCCCGCGCGTGAAGGCCCGACCCGTGTCTGTCGCGATCTCGAAGTACCCCTCCCCCTCGATGGCGAAGTCGAACGGTTGCCCCGTCATGCGAAGGGTTCCGGGCCGCGTGTCGAGCAGGACTCCGACGGCGCCGGCGTCGGACGGTCTCGCGGGTAGCGTGGAGCCCACCGCTCGCCCTTCGACAGGCTCAGGGCGAGCGGACGGCGAGACGCCTGCGGCAGATGCGAGCGCATCCGGGAACGACCCCGAGACGGTAACCTCGCGCCTGTAGCCGGGCGTGGTGACGTTCGCGAGGTTCTGCGCGACGCGATCCACGCGCGCCATGTCCTGGTGCAAGCTGGCGAGCGCGACGGCAAGGACGTCTGGCATGGCTCCGGGCTCCCTCTCCTGGTTACAGCGCGACGACACCCCACGACTTGAGCTCCACGTTCTGCGGGACCTCAGCCATCGAGAGGACGCGCAGGTGCGGCATCACCCGCTCCGAGAGCGAGCGGATGGGCCGGCGCAGCTCGGGGGAGCAGAGGAGCACCGGCAGGAGGTTGCTCTTCATCATCCGCTCCGACTGCTGGACGAGCCGGCCCATGAACTGCTCGGCCATGGAGGGCTCCAGCACGAACGGCTGCGGGCCGCCCTCGGCGCTCCGCGCGGCCTGGAGGCTGTGCAGGAACTCGCTCTCGATCCCCGGGTCGAGCGTCATCACCTGCAGCGCGTTGGCGTCGCCCAGGAGGCCATGGCAGATCGCCCGCCCGAGCCGCTGCCGGACCGCCTCGAGGAGCTGCGAGGCGTCCTTGGTCTGCCGGCCGGCGTCGGCGAGCGTCTCGAGGATGGCCTCGACGTTCCGGATCGAGACCTTCTCGCGGAGCAGCCCCTGGAGCACCTTCTGCACGTCGCTCACCGAGAGGACCGTCGGGATGAGCTCCTCGACCAGGCTCGGCTGCGTCTGGCGGACGCGCGCCAGGACCCGGTCGGTCTCGGCGCGCGTGAGGAGGGTCGCGGCTTCGCGGTTCAGCACCTCGGTGAGGTGCGTGAGCAACACCGTGGGCGGATCGACGAGCGTGTACCGCGCCGCGACCGCCGCCGCGCGCTGGTGATCCTCGATCCAGAGCGCGGGCAGGCCGTAGGTCGGGTCTCGCGTCACCTCGCCGGCGACGGTCCGCGTGTCGCCAGCGGGATGGATCGCGAGCCACCGGTCGAGCCGCAGCTCGGCCCGCGCGCAGACCACGCCGTCGAGCGCGACCTCGTACCGCTCCGGCGGGAGCCGCGGGCCGTCGCGGAAGCGGACCTTCGGCAGGACCATCCCGAACTCGAGCGCGTAGCTCTTCCGGAACGCGGCGATCCGGTCCACGAACGGGCTGCCCGGGTCGTTCACGAGCGGCACGAGCCGCGCGCCGAGGTGCACCTCGATCGGCTCGACGGCGAGCGTGCCGTACGTGTCGTCCACCGCTCCGCCGGCCGCGGCCCCGGGCTCCGCGGCCGGGCCGCCGGGCGCCACCTTCTTCGCCGTGGCGTCCACGCCCTGCTTCCGGGACCTGGCCATCCGGTAGACCACGACGGCCACTCCGAGCACGCACACCTCGAGCACGAGGGTGGGCAGCGCCGGGATCCCGGGCAGGAGGAGGAGCCCGCCGACCGCCGCGGCGACGAGCAGGAGCGCCTTCGGGAACGAGGTGACCTGGCGGAGCGCCTCCTCGCTCAGGTTCGCGTCCGAGGCCGAGCGCGTGACGATGATGCCGGTGCCCACCGCGATGACGAGCGCGGGGACCTGCGTGACGATGCCGTCCCCGATGGTGAGGAGCGTGTACGTCGCGAGCGCGTCGCTCCAGCCCATCCCGTGCTGCATGACGCCGATGATGAGCCCGCCCACGATGTTGATGAGCAGGATGATGATGCCGGCGATGGCGTCGCCCTTCACGAACTTGCTGGCGCCGTCCATCGCCCCGTAGAACGCGGCCTCCTTCTCGAGGTTCTTCCGGCGCCGCTGGGCCTCGGCCTGGTCGATGAAGCCCATGTTGAGGTCGGCGTCGATGCTCATCTGCTGGCCCGGCATGCTGTCGAGCGTGAACCGGGCCGCGACCTCGGAGACGCGTTGCGCGCCGTTCGTGACCACCACGTACTGGACGACGATGAGGATGAGGAAGACGATGAGGCCGATGACGTAGTTCCCGCCGACGACGAACGACCCCACCGCGGCGATCACCTTGCCCGCGCTGCCGTCGGAGAGGATGAGCCGCGTCGCCGCCACGTTGAGCGAGAGCCGGAAGAGCGTCGCGATGAGGAGGAGCGAGGGGAAGGTCGAGAACTCGACCGGCCGCGCCATGTAGAACGTGAGGAGCAGGATCAGGAACGCGAAGTTGAAGTTCGCGAGGATGAGGAAGTCGAGGAGCCCCGCCGGGATGGGCGAGAACAGCACCACCAGGACGCCCAGGACGAGCGCCACCAGGAGCACGTCGCGGTGCTTCGCGAGGAGCTGGGTCAACGCTCCCATGCGACCTCCGGGATGGCCGAGCGGTCGCGCCTCATCGCGAGCACCCACACGATGATCCGCGCCACCTGCGCGTAGAGCTCCGGCGGCACGGTCCCGTCCACGGGCAGCCCGTGGTAGAGCGCGCGCGCGAGCGTCGGATTCTGGACGACCGGGATCCGGTGGCGGGCGGCGATCTTCCGCATCAGCGCCGCGAGCGGGCCTGCGCCCTTGGCGAGGAGCTGGGGCGCGGCCATCTCCCCGTGCGCGTAGCGGAGCGCGACCGCGACGTGCGTGGGGTTCGTGACCAGGACGTCCGCGTCCTTCGTCCTCCGCAACGCGAGCGCCCGCTTCACCATCTCGCGTCGGAGCTCGCGCTGCCGGGCGCGGATGCGCGGGTCGCCCTCGCGGTGCTTGATCTCGTCCTTGAGCTCGCGCCGGCTCATCCGCATGTCCTTCGCGAACGTCCGCCGCGTGTGCCAGAGATCGACGACCGCGATGATCCAGAGCGCGACCGCGATCCGGAGCCCGAGCGCCGCGATGTCGGCGAAGAGGCTCCGCAGCACCGCCGCGGGCGGCAGCGTCGAGACCCTGTAGAAGTGCGGCAGGAGCCCGCGGATGGCCGCGTACGTGACCCACGCCAGGACGAGCAGCTTCACGATCGAGCGCGCCCCGTGGAACAGCGTCTTCCCGTCGAAGAAGCGCTTCAAGCCCTGGGCCGGGTTGATCCTCGACCAGTCGGGCCCCAGCGGGACCGCCGTGAAGACCGGCCCGGTCTGGAGGACGTTGCCCGCGACGGCCGCCACGAAGAGCGCGAGGAAGAACGGGACCGCGATCCCCATCGCCGCCTGGATCGTCCGCGAGACGAGCGCCCAGAGCGCGGCCGGACCGGGATCGACGTGCGCGGCCGCGACGAGGACCGCGCGATCGAGCCGGAAGAGCTCCGACCAGGCGTCCCAGCCCTTCCACTCCATGAAGACCATCGCCACGGTGAAGACCAGCACCGAGACGACGTCCGCGCTCTTCGGGACCTGCCCGCGCTCGCGCGCCTTCTCGAGCTTGTACGGTGTGGCCGCCTCGTTGCGGTCCAGCTCCTGGTCGGCCATCACCCCACCCCCGCGAAGATGGAGTCCCAGGTCCGGTAGATGCTCGCGTAGACGCGGCCCATCGCGTCGCCCATGCCGACGAACCAGAGCGCGAGGGCCGCGATCCCCACGACGATCTTCACGGGGATGCCCATGGCGATCATGTTCACCTGGGGCATGTTCCGGGCGACGACGCCGAGCGCGACCTCCAGCAGCAGCAGGCAGAAGACGACCGGCACCGCGAGCGCGAACGCGAGCGAGAAGAGCCCCAGCACCTGGACCAGCAGCGGCTCGGCCGCGGCGGAGAGCGACCACTGCTGGCCGAGGGGGAACCGCTCCAGGCTGTAGGCGAGACCGCGGAGGAGCGCGTGGTGCCCGTCGACGAGGAAGAAGACCAGGACCCCGAGCTGCTGGAACGCCGAGGTCACGACCGACTGCGCCTGGTTGGTGGCCGGGTCGAGGAGCTGGCCAAGGCCGAGGCCCATCTGGATCGCAGGGAGCTCCCCGGCCATCCGGAAGGCCGCGAAGGCAAGCAGGACCCCGAGCGCGAGCGTGGAGCCGAGCGCGAGCTCCGTGAACGCCGCCTGGATCATTCGACCCGGCGAGGAGAGGAGCTGCGGCGGGATGGAGAGCCCGGAGAGCCCCGTGGGCGCGCCCGACGCGAGCGCCACGGCCAGCCCGAGCACGATGAGGACGCGGATCGTGACCGGGACGCTCCCCGCCGCGAGGAGCGGCGTCATGACGAACACCGCGGCCAGGCGCAGCGAGAGCAGCACGACGGTCGCGAGCCAGACCGAGCTGATCGTGATGGCCCCCGGCATCGCGCCCTCAGAACAGCGACGGGATCCCCGCCCAGAGGGCGGACCAGAACTGCGCGACGGTCCGGAGCATCCAGGAGCCGAAGACGATCATCGCGATCGCCGCCGTCGCGAGCTTCGGGACGAAGGTGATCGTCATCTCCTGCACCTGGGTGACCACCTGGAGGATGCTGATCACGAGCCCCACGAGCATCGTGAGCCCGAGCACCGGGGCGCAGATCACAAGCCCGGTCCAGAACAGATCGCGCATCATGTGCAGCGCGAGATCGGGGTTCATCCAGCCTCCAGCCACGTCCTGCGCACGAGCATCTCCCCTGCGGCGATCCGGATGGATCGCCGACATGACGACGAACACGCACTCGACGGTCAGGCGCTCAGACCTCGAGCGCGCACGCACCCCCGTCCGCGGAGCGCCGACCCCTGGCGCGCCGAACACCGACCTCCCAGACCGTGTAGCGCTGCTCGGGTACTACGAGCAGCCGCCGTTTGGCAAGTACCGCATCTCGAGACGACCTGCGCCAATCACTGTTTGTGAATGCGCCAAATGGGCGTCCGCGGCTCGAAAGCTGCGAGAGGACGAAGGGTTCGACGGCGCCTGTGTCCGGTCGAGCGTCAGGCCGTGGAGTCGAGCAAGCGGACGAGGGACGTGCGCTCCGGCTCCACGGACGCAGCACTCTCGTGGAGCTTGATCTCCCTGCACGGACTCGGCAGGAGTTGACGTCGTGAGCATCGGCGCGTGACGAGACACCGCGTCCGACAGAACCTGGAAGGAGAGGCATGGCTGCCCGATACGCAGGAACCGTGCCCTCCCTCGAACGGCGTGAACTCGCGTGGTTGCGACTGGATGGCCCCGGATGGGCCGTCCGCCACTCGGACATGCGGCTGATTTGCGGACTCTCGGTCGGACTCTCCTAAGGCTCTCTTTCAGGACTTTCGGTCGGTACCGCTAATGCCAGTGAGGTCCTCGAGCAGCACGAACTCGCTCTCCTCATCCTCGACCAGGACGGACTGCCGTCCCTCGTGCGTGTCCGTCCGCCAGACGGCAGAGGTGCGCGCTCGTTGACAGCAGCGCATCCCGCGTCAGCGCCAATCAGCGATAGGTGATGAGGACGTCCTCGAGCTGTTCCGACAGGCTGTCGAGGAGCTCCGACCGGCGCGTGCGAGAACGAGCGTGGTTCGCCTCACCCGCCACCCACCCCGCGAGGCTGGCGAGGTCG
>JAEYOU010000449.1 GCA_023411405.1 Pseudomonadota bacterium
CCCGGGCGCGGGCGCGGGAGATCAGCCTTCGACGGGCGGGGTCGAGGGGTCGGCGCCCGGCGCCGCACCCGCGCGGACCGCGCGCAGCGATTCCCACGAGTACAGCCCGAGCGCGCCCCAGATGAACGCGAAGGCGACGGCGTGCGCGGTCGTGAACGGCTCGCGGTACAGGAGCACCGCGAGCAGGAGCTGCAGCGTCGGCGTGACGTACTGGAGCAGCCCGACCGTCGAGAGGGGGAGGCTCCGGACCGCGAGGGCGAACCAGACGAGCGGGACGGCGGTGACCGGACCGGCGGCGGCGAGGAGGAGGCTCGTGCCCCCGCCCGTGCCGAAGGCGCCCGCGCCGCCCGCCGCGAGCGCGGCGACCCAGCCCAGGGCGAGCGGCGCGAGGAGCGCGGTCTCGGCGAGCAGGCCGCCGACGGGGTCGACGCCCGCCCGCTTCCGCACGAGCCCGTAGAGCCCGAAGGTGAGGGCGAGCGTCAGCGGGAGCCACGGGAGCTCGCCCCGATCCACGACGAGCACACCGACGCCCAGCGCCGCGACGGCGATCGCCAGCGTCTGGAGCCGCCGCAGCCGCTCGCGCAGGAACACGACCCCGAGGAGCACGCTCACGAGCGGGTTCACGTAGTAGCCGAGACTCGCCTGGAGGACGCGCCCTGCCTGGACCGCCCAGATGTAGGTGCCCCAGTTGGCCGCGATGAGGAGCGCGCTCGCCGCGACGAGGTGGCGCTTTCGTGGGCCGAGGGCCTCGCGCGCCGTGGCCCAGCGGCCGAGCAGCGGCGTGGCGACCGAGAGCAGGACCACCGACCAGATCACCCGGTGCGCGAGGACCTCGAGCGCGGGAACGTGTGCGAGCGCCTTGAAGTAGATCGGGAAGAACCCCCAGGTGCCGTAGGCGAGCAGGGCAGAGGCGAGGCCGCGGGACCGGGAGGACACGGGGCGCACCATAGCCCTCCGTCCGGGACGGGGGCCACCGGGCATCAGGCCTCAGGCTCGGGCCTCGGGCGGGTGAGTCCTTCCTGAGGCCCGTAGCCCGAAGCCTGAGGCCCCGCAGGAGCGCCCGGCCTATTCTCTGAGGCGAGGACCCCCATGCCCAAGGCGGACTGGAAGACCATCTGCTGCCCGATCGACTTCTCCGACGCGTCGCGCGCCGCCATGGAGGTGGCGGCCGACCTCGCCGCCCGGACCGGCGCCTCGCTGACGCTCCTCCACGCCTACCCGGTGCCCGGCTACACGTTCCCGGACGGCTCGGTGGTCGCGAGCGCGCGGATGCTCCAGGAGCTCGCCGACCAGTCGTCGAAGCACCTCGGCGAGTGGAGGAGCCAGGCCGAGGCGCTCGGTGCACGGACCGTCAACGCCGAGACCGTGGTGGGCGAGCCGGCGACGGAGATCGTCGCCTGGGCGCGGGAGCGGAACGTCGACCTGCTCGTGCTCGGGACCCACGGGCGGACCGGGCTCGAGCACGCGCTCATGGGATCGGTGGCGGAGAAGGTGGTCCGGAGGGCACGCTGCCCGGTGTTGACCGTCCACCCCGGCGCGTGAGCTCGCGCGCGGGGTCCACCGAGGCCGGAGCGTCGCCGAACCGCGCGGCGATCCGCGCGCGCCGGTGCTCGAAGATCCGGTCGAGCGCCCGGCGCACGAAGACCGCGTGCGCGAGGTCTCCGAGCGGGCCGAGGGGAAGCTCGTACTCGACGCGGTCCGAGACGCGCGTGCCGCCCGGCGCGTCCTCGAACGCGTGCGTGTGGCGCCAGCGCCGGTAGGGGCCCGAGAGCTGGACGTCCACGAACCGCACCGCGGGCTCCCAGGCTTCGATGCGGGTGCGCCACCGGAACCCGAAGCCGTACAGGGAGAGCCTGTACTCGATGACCGCGCCCGGGGCCATGGAGATGGGGCCTGGGGTCGTGACCCGGAAGCGCAGGAACTGCGGGGTGATCGCCTCCAGGTTGAATGCGTCGCCGAAGAAGGCGAACACCTCCGCGCGCGGAGCGGGCACGAGCTGCGAGCGTTCGAGGACGTGGCGGCGCGCCATGCGAGCGATGTAGCGGAGCGGAGGGCCGCGCGCCGCGCGGTTTGGCTGGCAACCCGGCCCGTTCGAGGGTAGGAAGCGGCAGCCGGCCGCCGTGGCCGGGACGCGGGGCGCCTCACACCGGGAGAGACGAAATGGCCAACCTCACCACGAGCTTCATGGGCCTCACCCTGCCGACGCCGCTCGTCCTCGGGAGCTCGGCGCTCTCGAATCGGCTCGAGAACCTCCAGGCCGCGGAGAGCCACGGCGCCGGCGCCGTGGTGCTCCGCTCGCTCTTCGAGGAGCAGATCGAGGCCGCGGACAGCGCGCTCCAGGACGAGCTCTCGCGCGGCGCCGAGGCGAGCGCCGAGGCGCGCACGTTCTTCCCGCCGCAGCGGGTCGGGCCGCACGACTACCTCCAGTTCCTCTCGAACGCGAAGAAGGCGCTCCGGATCCCGGTGATCGCGAGCCTCAACTGCGTCGCCCCGGGGAGCTGGACCGAGTACGCGAAGGAGATCGAGGCCGCCGGCGCCGACGCGCTCGAGGTGAACGTCTACGCCGTCGAGGCCGACCCCGCCCGGAGCGGCGCCGACGTCGAGAAGCGGTACCTCGAGGCCGTCGCCGAGGTGAAGGGCTCGGTCCGGATCCCGATCGCGGTGAAGCTCTCGCCGTACTTCAGCTCGCTCGCGAACTTCGTCTCGAAGCTCGACGGCCTCGGCGTGAACGGGCTCGTCCTCTTCAACCGCTTCCTCCAGCCCGACATCTCGCTCGACCGGATGGCGGCGATCCCGAGCATGACGCTGTCGTCCCCGGCGGAGGCGCTGGTGCCGCTCCGCTGGATCGGGATCCTCCACGGGCGTACGCGCGCGCAGCTCGTGGCCTCGACCGGCGTCTACGACGCCGCCGGGGTGGTGAAGCAGCTCCTCGCCGGCGCGCAGGTCGTGCAGCTCGCGTCGGCCCTCGTCAAGAACGGCATCCCCCACCTCGGCAAGGTCGCGGCGGGCCTGGACGAGTGGCTGGAGGGCCGCGGTGTCGACAGCGTGGACGAGATCCGCGGCACGCTCTCGCAGCGGGAGATCCAGGACCCGGCGGCGTTCGAGCGCGCGCAGTACGTGCACCTGATCCTCTCACAGAACATCTGATCCACTCCACGGGGGCTGCGGGCGATCGTGCCGGGGGGCCGATGGTGCCCAGCCCCCCGGCAAGATCGCCCGCCTCGGGGGAGGCAAGAGACTCCCCGGTCCGTGGGCGGGCTGCGCCTCGTCCCCCAGCTGCGCTGGGGCCCCCACCCCGTCGGTCGTCCGGGACGCCTTTCTGTTCTCAGACCGGACCGCGGCTGCTAGACCATGGGCTCGAGCCATGGAACGGCCGCGCCCCGCCCTGCCCGAGGAGCCCGCTCCGCCGCAGCCCGGCGGGCAGCGGCACGCTCCGCGCCACTCGCTGGGGCAGAGCTTCGGCTGGGCGTGGGCAGGGCTCGCGGGCGCCGCGGTCCGCGAGCGCAACATGCGGATCCACCTCGCGCTGGGCGTCCTCGCGAGCGCCGCGGCGAGCCTCCTCCCGATCACCGGCGGCGAGCGAGCGCTGCTCCTCCTGGCGGTCGCGCTCGTGGTCGCCGGCGAGGCCGCCAACTCCGCGCTCGAGGCGGTCGTGGATCTCGTCTCCCCGCACTGGAACGTCCGCGCGCGCGTCGCGAAGGACGCCGCGGCGGGCGCCGTGCTCGCGCTGGCGGGCGGGAGCGTGGTGGTGCTCGTCGCGATCGCGCTGCCTGCCCTCCACCGCGTCGGCGCCGCATGGGCGAGGCTCGGCGCGGGCACGGCG
>JAEYOU010000482.1 GCA_023411405.1 Pseudomonadota bacterium
TGGCGGGGACGGACGCGGCGTTCGCGTTCCTCCGCGACGCGGGACGTGCGGGACGCGCGCTCGTCGTCCTCAACTTCGGGCCGGCGCGCGCGCTGCGGCTCGAGCTGCCGGTGGAGCTCCCGCGCACGCCGGCGTGGGACGTGCTGGGCGAGCGCCGGGCGGAGGTGCGGGCGCTCGGCCCGCGGACGTTCGAGGTGGCGTTGCCGGAGGACGGGGCGGCGATCCTCGTCCCGTGACCCCGGGCGCGGGCGCGGGCTCGTTCACGAGACGGAGGCTGCGTACATTCGGTTCATGCGCCTCCCGGGCAAGGGCATGAGCTGGAAGGAGTTCCTCGTCGGGATGAAGGACGAGATCTCGAAGGACAACGTCACCGACTGGGCAGGCGCGGTGACGTACTACGGGTTCCTCGCGCTCTTCCCGTTCCTCCTGTTCCTCGTGGCGCTGGCGAGCGTGATCATCACGCCGCAGCAGGCGGAGCAGCTCGTGAACGAGCTCTCGCAGGTCGCCCCCGCCGAGGTCACGCGGATCGTCGGGGACCGGATCCGCCAGCTCGGCGCGCAGCAGAACGTGGGGCTCCTGACCTTCGGGGCGCTGGGCGCGATCTGGGCGGCGTCGGGCGCGGTGATGGGGGTCATGCGGGCGCTCAACGTCGCCTACGACGTGAAGGAGGGGCGCCCGTTCTGGAAGACCCGCGGCATCGCGATCCTGATGACGATCTTCGCCGGCGCGCTGGGGCTGGTCGCGGCGCTCGCCGCCATCGCGGCGCCGGCGATCGCGAACGCGGTCGGCGGACCGATCGGCGCCGCGATCACCTGGCTCCGGCTCCCGATCGCGGGGCTCGTCATGATGTTCCTGTGGGCCGTCGCCTACTACGTGCTCCCCGACGTGAAGCAGAGGTTCAGGTTCATCACGCCGGGCTCCGTCATGGGCGTGCTCCTCTGGGTGCTCGCGTCCTGGGGGTTCAGCGTCTACGTCCGCAACTTCGGGAGCTACGACAAGACCTACGGCTCGATCGCCGGCATCATCGTCCTGCTCTTCTGGATGTGGATCTCGGCGCTCGTGCTCCTCGTCGGCGCCGAGGCCAACGCGCTCATCGAGCACCGCTCCCCGGAGGGGAAGCGCGAGGGGGCGAAGTCGGAGGCGGACGCCGGGTCTCCGCGGGCGCCCGCGCAGGGCATGGCCCGCGGCGACGGCGACGCGCGGCCGCGCGAGCGCGCCGTGACGATGCGCCCGGGCACCGGCCCGCGGGCGAGCTGGCGTCGCCGCGGCGTCGGGATCACCGCGGCCGCGTTCGCGGTGGGCGTGCTGCTGGGGCGCCGGGGGGAGCACGCGTGATCACAGCTCGTACCGCACCCCCGCCGTGATCTGGTGGATCCAGGCGAAGTTGTAGACCTCGTCGTTGTCCGCGCCGCCCTCGAGCAGCCGGTACCCGGCGCGGAAGGTGAGCTCGCCGGAGCGGAGCTCGAGCGCGAGCGCGACGTCCTCGGCGCGCCCTTGCGTCGACGCGAGCGCGTCGCCGTCGAGCGCGAGCCAGACGGGGCCGCCCAGGTTGCCGGCGATCCGGAGCGAGGCGAGCGGCACGAGGCCGACGTTCTTCTCCGCGGTCGAGCGGCCGGCCTGCGAGAGCCGGATCTCGGCGTTCCGGACCAGCCCGGTCGCGCCGACCGCGAGCTCGAACCGCGGGGCGTCGACGAGGAAGTACCGGTACGTCAGGCGATAGGTGTCGAACCTGTAGCGGGCCGTCGCACCCTCCCCCGCGGTGAACGACTGGCCGCGGAAGAGCACCGTCTCGCCGGTGGAGCCGTCGGCCTGGAGCCGGACCGGCGCGAAGGTGGCGAAGAGGGCGTGCCGGCCGAACCGGGCGCCGGCCTGGACCCGGAGGATGGGGGTGGCTCCGCTGTCGAACGCGCCGTCCGAGAGCGAGAAGCGGGTCCCCGTGTCGCCCGGGACCTGCACGTCGTTGTATCGGGCCCACCCCATGCCCGCCTCGAGGTCGAGGAACGGCCGGAGGCCCTCGGCGATCGCGGCGTGGGGGAGCGCGGCGAGGAGAGCGAGGGCGAAGCTGCGCAGGTGGGCCATGAGGGCTCCTTCCGGGTGAAACCGAGGCGTCTCGCGCATAGTGTAACGGACATGTCCCGCGCGCGGCTGCGGCTCGGCGTCTCCTCCTGCTTGCTCGGCAAGAAGGTCCGCTACGACGGACAGCACAAGCGGGACGACTTCCTCACCGAGGTGCTCGCCCCGTTCGCGGAGTGGGTGCCGGTCTGCCCGGAGCTGGAGGTGGGGCTCGGGGTCCCGCGCGAGCCGATCCGGCTCGTGGGCCGCGCCGACGAGCCGCGCCTCGTGGCGGAGCGGAGCGGCGCCGATCACACGGAGGCCATGCGCGGGTACGCCGAACGGCGCGTGGCGGAGCTCGCCCGCGAGGATCTGGACGGCTTCGTCACCAAGAAGGACTCACCCTCGTGCGGGATGGAGCGCGTGCGGGTGCACAACCCGAAGGGCGGCCCTCCGCGGCGCGACGGCGTCGGCGCGTTCGCCCGCGTGCTCCTCGCGCGGCTGCCGCTCCTGCCCGTCGAGGAGGAGGGCCGGCTGCACGATCCCGCGCTGCGGGAGAGCTTCGTGGAGCGGGTGTTCGCGTACGCGCGGTGGAAGGCGGCGCGGCCCGGGATGACGCGCGGCGCGCTCGTCGCGTTCCACACGGCGCACAAGCTCACGCTGCTGGCGCACAGCCCGGCCGCCTACCGCCGGCTCGGGGCGATCGTGGGCGCGCTCGCGAAGGGGCCCATCGCCGGCCCCGCGGACGAGTACGGGCGCGGGTTCATGGCGGCGCTGAAGGTCCCGGCGACGCGCGGCCGGCACACGAACGTGCTCCAGCACATGCTCGGCTACTTCCGCGACGTCCTCGCCCCCGACGACCGCAAGGAGCTCGAGCAGGTGGTCACGGACTACGGCCGCGGGCTCGTCCCGCTCGTCGTGCCGCTCACGCTCCTGCGCCACCACGTCCGCCGGTGCGGGGTCGAGTACCTGGCCGGGCAGGTCTACCTGGATCCGGACCCCAAGGAGCTCTGTCTGCGGAACCACGTGTGACCATGGGCGTCCCCCCCGAACGCATCCGCCTCCTGAACGAGGCGCCCCTCCGCCCGGAGCGGGCCTTCGTCGTCCACTGGATGACGATGAACCGCCGCGCGCGCTCCAACCCCGCGCTGCAGCGGGCGGCGGAGCTGGGGCGAACGCTCGGGAGGCCGGTGCTCGTGCTCGAGGCGCTCCGCTGCGACTCCCCGTGGGCGAGCGATCGGTTCCACGCGTTCGTGGTGCAGGGCATGGCCGACACCGCCCGGCGCCTCGCGGGGAAGGCGATCTACTATCCCTGGATCGAGCGGCGGCCGGGCGAAGGGAAGGACCTGCTCCCCGCGGTCGCGCGCCACGCCTGCGCCGTCGTCGCGGACGACTTCCCGGCGTTCTTCCTGCCGCGGATGCTCGCGGCCGCGGGCCGGCGGCTCGACGTGCGCGTGGAGGCGGTGGACGGGAGCTGCGTCGTCCCGTTCCGGCTCGCCGGCCGCGACTTCCCCACCGCGTTCGCCTACCGCCGGTTCCTGCAGGAGCGGCTGCCCGCCTGGCTCGGGCGCCTGCCGCCGGTCGATGCGCTCCGCGG
>JAEYOU010000522.1 GCA_023411405.1 Pseudomonadota bacterium
GCGCGACCGTGCTCCGCCCGCAGGGGGCCGCCGCCGAGGCACCGCCGGCGCGCCTCCGGCTGCGCCAGGCAGGGCGCGAGCGCACCTATCCCCTGCCCGTGGCCGGGATCACGCTCGGCAAGGACGCGCCGTGCGAGGTGCTCGTCGACGACCCGTTCGTCAGCGCGCGCCACCTGCGGATCGAGGCGCGCGAGGGGCGGTGGCTCGCGCGCGACCTGGGCTCGACCAACGGGACGTGGGTGGGCGGCGCCCGCGTCGATCGCGCGTGGCTCGAGCTCGGCGCCGTGCTGCGGCTGGGCGACGCCGAGGTGGTGCTCGAGGCGCGCGAGCGGGCCGAGCCGGATCGGCCCGCGCCGTTCGAGGGCATGCTCTCGAACGACCCCGCGATGCGCGAGGTGTTCGACCTGCTCGGGCGCGTCGGCCCGTCCGAAGCGGCGGTGACGATCCTCGGCGACACGGGCACCGGGAAGGAGCTCGTCGCCCGCGCGCTCCACGCCCGCTCCGATCGCGCGGGCGGACCGTTCATCCCCGTCAACTGCTCGGCCATCGCCGAGACCCTCATCGAGTCCGAGCTGTTCGGCCACGAGAAGGGCGCGTTCTCGGGGGCGGAGAAGCTGCGGAAGGGCGCCTTCGAGGAGGCGGACGGCGGGACCATCTTCCTCGACGAGATCGGCGAGCTGCCCCTCGACCTCCAGCCGAAGCTCCTGCGCGTGCTCGAGCTCGGCGAGGTCAAGCGGGTCGGCGCCTCGCGCCCCATCACCGTGAACGTGCGGATCGTCGCCGCGACCCACCGGGACCTGCGGGCGCAGGTCCGGGCCGGCAAGTTCCGCGAGGACCTCTTCTACCGGCTCTGCGTCGTCCCGATCACCGTCCCGCCGCTCCGGCAGCGGAAGGGCGACGTCCGCCTCCTCGCCGAGGCGTTCCTCGCCCGCGCCGCGCCGCGCGGGCTGGGGCTGGCGTGGTCGGAGGAGGCGCTCGCCCGGCTCGAGGCGTACGACTGGCCCGGCAACGTCCGCCAGCTCCGGAACGTGGTGCAGCGCGCCCTGCTCTTCCGGGGCGAGGGGCGTCAGATCCCCGCCGCCGCGATCACCTTCGAGGACACGCGCGCCGTCCCCGCCGACGCGGGCGACGACAGCGTCCTGTGGGTGAAGGGCCTCACGATGGAGGAGATCGAGCGCGAGGCCATCCGCCTCTCCCTCCGCCGCAACGCCGGGCGGCGCTCCGCGGTCGTCAAGGAGCTGCAGATCGCAAAGAGCACCGTCCTGAAGCGGATCGGCCAGTGGGGGCTGCAGGACGAGGGACGCGCCGGAGGGGCGCCGCCGCAGGGTGACGAGGACGGCGAGGAGTAGGAGGGGCCCCGCAGCAGAGGGCCCCGGCGGCGCTGCCGGCGGGCGGGGGCGCAGCCCTCGTTCGATCAACACACCCCGCGAAGCGGGCTCGTGTCCTCGGGCAGGTCGATCGCGCACGGGAGCGCGCGCGCGGTGGCGCCCCGCAGATGGCGCTCGATCGCCCCGTCGAGCTCCTCCTCGGAGGCGAGCACCGGGCGGATCTCGAGGCCGGTCGCGAAGGACAGCTCGTCGATCACGCTCAGGTCGGAGGGGTCCGGGCAGGCGACGACCAGCGGACCGCGGCGGTGCTCGCGGAGACGGGCGATCGGCAGCACCTTGCGGCCGCGGATCACCTTCTCCGGGACGAGCGCCAGGACCTCGCGCGGGACGACCTCTTCCCGGAGCGGCTGGTACGCCACGCCGAGCTGCGTGCCGACCGCGGAGAGGACCTCGGCCTCGCGCATGAAGCCGAGGTGGACGATCGCGCGCCCGAGGCGGCCGCCCCACCGGCGCTGGTGGGCGAGGGCGCTCTCGAGCTGAAACGGATCCAGCGCTCCGACCTCGACCAGGAGCTGACCGATCTTCTTCCGCGTCGTCATCGTCAAGTCCTCCGGCGTTGGCACGCCGGGGACACTGCAAGGAGGGTGCCCCGTCGGGCCTCGCTGCACGGGCCGCGAAAGAAGGGCAGATCTCCCGCGAACGCTGAATGGAAAGGCCGTTTCCTGTGCGGAAACGGCCTCGTCAGGCGCTCACGATGGTGTGTCCCGCGGACCCGGGGGTGACCCGTACACCCACCAGTAGGGGGTGAAGGGTGTGCCTACTGCCTGGGCGCCACCGGGGCGACGGGCTTCTTCTTCGGCTTCGCCTTCTTCTTGGGCGGCTGCAGCTTCGCCAGGAGCGCCCTGCCCTTGTCGGCGGCGGCGCTCTTCGGGAACCGCCGGACGAGGTCCTGCAGCATGGTCGGCGCCTCCGGCCGGAGCTCGTCGAGCTCCACCATCGCCTGCGCCATCCCGAGCATCGCGTCGGGGACCTTCTCCGAGCGCGGCGCGTTCTTGTAGACCCAGCCGTACGAGACGAACGACTCCTTCCACCGGCCCTGCGACGCCGCCAGCGCGCCCGAGCGGAGCGCCGCCTCGGGCGCCGCCGGATCGCTCGGGAACCGGCGCACGTACTCGTCGAAGACGGCGCGGGCGACGCCGGCGTTGCCCCGCTGATCCTGCGCCTGGGCGAGCGCGAGGAACGCCGCCCGGTCGTCCTGCCTGGGCAGGCCCTCGATGAGCTGCTTCGCCTCGGCCTCGTCGAGCGCTCCGCGGCCGCGGAGGGCCGCGAACTTCGTGTCGGTGCTCTGCTGGAGCTGGGCGAGCTTCTGCTCCAGCTCGGCGAGCTTGTGCTGCTCGACCTCGAGGTCGCCCTTGGCCTTCGTGAGCTCGTCCTGCAGCCGGGTCACCGCCACGCCGAGATCGGCGCCGCTGCGGCGGGCCGCCTGGTTGAGCTCGTCGATCTTCTTCTGCGCCTCGGCGATCTTCCGATCGACGGCGGCGACGCGGTCCTTGAGCACCCGCTCCTGCTCCTCGAGCCGCCGCTGCAGGTCGTCGAGCCGGCGGGCCTGGGCGCCCTCGAGGTTGTCGAGCCGCTGCTCCATCAGGGCCCCGCGCTCGAGCGGGACCCAGCAGGCCGACGCCGCGACGAGCAGCGCCGGCCCGAGGATCGTGTGCGCGTGGAGCTTCATCACCGGTCGATCACGAAGTCGGCGCGCCGGTTCTGCGACCAGCACCCCTCGTTGGACTGGCGGCAGACCGGCCGCTCCTTGCCGAAGCTGACGGTGTCGATCGTCCCGTTGTAGCCGAGGTCGGACAGGTACCGGCGGGCCGCCTCCGCGCGCCGCGCCCCGAGGGCGACGTTGTACTGGGCGGTGCCGCGCTCGTCGGCGTGGCCCTGCACGGTCACCCGCCCCGGCGGCGCCTCCTTGAGGCAGCCGGCGAGATCCTGGAGCGTGCCCTGCGCGTCGGGCGTCAGCGTGGACTGGTCGAACCCGAACCGGACCGTGAACCGCGACGCGTCCCGGCACTCCTCGGACGGCTCACCCTGGCTCACCGGCGCGGCGCACCGGCCGTCCTGGCAGGTCTGGCCGCCGGTGCAGTCGCGATCCGAGGCGCAGGTCCCGGCGGCGCGCGCCACGCACCGCTCGCCCTGGCAGGTCTGGCCCGCGGGGCAATCCGCGTCCCCGGCGCACTGCGGCTTCGGCGTGCACTTGTTGTCACGGCAGACGAACCCTTCCTGGCAATCCGTGTCGGCGCCGCACTCCTGGCAGCGGCCCTCGACGCAGACCTTCCCGAACCCCGTCTGCTCCGCGCAGTCCTGGCTGGACTGGCACTCACCGTTCCTCGGCTTGCTGGGACAGGCGGTGAGAGCGAGTGTGGCAGACACCGACAGTGCGAGCAGTAGAACGCGACGCATGAGTCCTCCGGGAGAGATCGACCGTTGTGCCTAGAGCTGGGTCCTTGACTCCTCTTCCCTCCAAAGCCAACGCGTGTCAAAGGTTTTCGGCTTGCGCGTTCCTACCGGGGATTAACATCCGTTCATGTCCGCTCTGGTCCTCATCGTCGACGACGAGAAGAACATCCAGGTGACGTTGTCCCGGGCGCTCTCCATGGCCGGGTACGCCGTCGACACCGCGAGCGGCGGCCGCGAGGCGCTGGAGAAGATCGCCGCCCTGCCCGTGGACGTCGTGGTGATGGACGTCCGCATGCCGGACCTCGACGGCCTCGCCGTGCTGGAGAAGGCGCGCGAGACCCGCCCCGAGCTCCCCGTCGTGATCATGTCCGGCCACGGCTCGATCGAGACGGTGCGGACCGCCTTCAAGCTGGGCGCGTTCGACTACCTCGAGAAGCCGATCACCGAGAAGGACAAGCTCCTCGTCGCGGTCAAGAACGCCCTCGCGCTCCAGAGCCTCCGGGCCGAGAACGCAGACCTGCGACGCCAGGCGGGCCGGCTCGACATGGTGGGGAGCGGCCCCGAGATGCAGCGGCTCTTCGAGATCGTCCGGCGCGCCGCGCCGTCCGAAGGGCGGGTGCTCGTCACGGGCGAGAACGGGACGGGCAAGGAGCTGGTCGCCCGCGCGCTGCACGAGCACTCGCGCCGGCGCGACGCGCCGTTCGTGAAGCTCAACTGCGCCGCGGTCCCGGCGGAGCTCATCGAGAGCGAGCTCTTCGGCCACGAGCGCGGCGCGTTCACCGGCGCGGTGGCGGCCCGCCGCGGCAAGTTCGAGCTGGCCGAGGGCGGCACGCTCTTCCTCGACGAGGTCGGCGACATGCCGGCCGCGATGCAGGCGAAGGTGCTGCGGGTGCTGCAGGAGGGCGAGTTCGAGCGCGTGGGCGGGCAGCAGACGCTCCGGTGCGACGTGCGCGTGATCGCCGCCACGAACAAGGACCTGCCCGCGGAGGTCGAGCGGGGCACCTTCCGCGAGGACCTCTACTACCGGCTCAACGTCGTCCCCATCCACACGCCGGCGCTGCGCGAGCATAAGGAGGACGTGCCGGAGCTCTGCGCGCGCTTCCTCGCCGAGGCCTGCGAGCGGAACGGCCGGCGCCCCATGCGCCTCGCGCGCGAGGCGCTCCTCACGCTCCAGGGCCACGACTGGCCAGGCAACGTGCGCGAGCTCCGCAACCTCGTGGAGCGGCTCGTCATCCTCTGCGACGGCCCGGAGATCGGCGCCGACGACGTGGCGCGCGTCCTCCCGGGCGCCCGCAAGCCGCGGACGGATCGGTACCGCGCGGGCGCGAGCTTCCACGAGCTCGTGGAGGACGCGGAGCGGGAGATCATCCTGTCCGCGCTCGACCAGAACGAGGGGAACGTGTCCGACACCGCCCGCGCGCTCGGGCTCGAGCGGAGCCACCTGTACAAGAAGATGCGGGCGCTCGGCATCAAGCGGGGGACCGAGTAGGCGCTCGCCCGCGTCCCGGCGGCGACGGGGCGTGTGGCGGGAGCGACACAGCGGCGCGGCGCGGCCCGGCGCGGCGGGCGTTTCTCGGGGTGGCACGCCGCCTGCTCCTCGCGCAGGGGAAATGGATCCGCGCGCTTTGCCGAACCCCTCCGCGGGCGCTATCGTTCGGCACCCCGCCGTGCAGACGCCCGCCGCCCCTCCCCAGGATCCCCCCGCGCCGGCCGGAGGGACGAGCAGGCAGGAGACCCGAGTGCCCCGCAAGCCCCGCCGCAGGCCCCGGAAGGTCGTCCGCGTCGCCCTCGCCGCCGCCCTGGTGGGGGTGCTGGGCGGCGCGGGCGTCCTCTTCTGGTGGACGCGCGAGCTCCCCGCCTTCGACGCGCTCGAGGACTACGCGCCGCTCGTCTCCACCCGCGTCTACGCGATCGACGGGACCGAGGCCTTCCAGATCTACCGCGAGCGCCGGACGGTGGTGCCGATCCAGGACATCCCCGAGGTCATGAAGAAGGCGGTCCTGGCCGCGGAGGACGCCCGCTTCTACCAGCACGAGGGCGTCAACTACGTCGCGATCCTCCGCTGCGTCGGGCGAGGGGTCCTGCGCGGCGGCCTGCGCTGCGGCGGCTCCACGATCACCCAGCAGGTGGTGAAGACGTTCCTGCTCCCCACGGAGTGGCGGGTGAAGCGCAAGGTGAAGGAGCTCGTGCTCGCGCCGCGGCTCGAGCAGAACCTCGCCAAGGACGAGATCCTCTACCTCTACCTGAACCAGATCTACTTCGGCCACCTCCGCTACGGCATCCAGGAGGCGAGCCGCTTCTTCTTCGCGAAGGACGTGAAGCAGCTCACGCTCGGCGAGGCGGCCACCCTGGCCGGGGTCATCCAGTCCCCCATGCGCTGGTCGCCGGTGAACCACCCGCAGGCGGCGAAGCGGCGCCAGCAGTACGTGCTCCGGCGCATGCGGGAGGAGGGCTGGATCACCCAGAAGCAGCTCGACGCCGAGAGCGAACGGCCCATCGCCGTCCGCCCGCCCCAGCCCGATCCGCCCGGCGCCTGGTACGCCGACGCCGTGCGGAAGACGCTCGAGGAGCGGTACGGCGCGGAGCGGGTCGCCACCGACGGCCTGGTCGTCCAGGTCGCGATGGATCCGCGGTTGCAGCGGTACGCCGAGCTGGCGCTCCAGGCCGGGCTGCGGGCCGTCGATCGGCGCCAGGGGTGGCGCGGGCCGATCCTCCACCTCGAGCCCGCGCAGCTCGCGGGCGCGCTGCCGCTGTGGCGCAAGCAGCTCGAGAGCATCGACCCGCGGCCCGGCGAGGTGCTGGTCTGGGATCTCGGCAAGGTCGATCCCGAGCTCCTCGAGCCGGGCGAAGAGGTCTCCGAGCGGGACGTCGCGCGCATGGCGCGCGCGCGGGCGCTGGCGACCGGAGAGGTCTACGCGGGCCTGGTCGTGAAGGTCGAGGGGAAGAGCGCCGTCGTCGATCTCGGGAACGCGCGCGGCGAGCTCACGCTCGCGGACGTGGCCTGGGCGCGCAAGTGGAACCCGCAGTCGGCCACCGCCGCGCCGAAGAGCATGGCCTCGGTCGTCCGCGCGGGCGACGTCGTGCAGGTGCAGGTCCTGCTCGGGAAGATGCCGCCGGAGCGGGCGGCCCGCGAGAAGAAGCTCCTCTCCCTCTCGCTCGAGCAGACGCCGGTCGTGCAGGGCGCCCTCGTGGCCATCGACCCGCAGACGCGCGGGGTGCGGGCGCTCGTGGGCGGCCTCGGCTACGGCGCGAAGAACCAGTTCAACCGCGCCCTCCAGGCGAAGCGGCAGCCGGGCAGCGCCATGAAGCCGTTCGTCTGGGGGACGGCGATCGAATCGCGGCGCTTCACGCCCGGCACCGTCGTCTACGACACGCCGGACCTGTATCGCGATCCGTGGACGGGCAAAGAGTGGAAGCCCCGCAACTTCGAGCGCGACTCCTTCGACGGGCCCATGCTGCTCGGGGCGGCCCTCGCGCACTCCAAGAACACGGTGGCGGTGAAGCTCGTGAACGCCCTGGGGGTCGACGCGGTGATCGACTTCTCGCGGCGGCTGGGGATCGCCTCCGAGCTACCGAAGAACCTCACCCTCGCCCTCGGCACGGGCGAGGTGACGCCGCTCGAGCTGACGAACGCGTACACCTCCGTCGCCGCGCACGGCTTCGCCACCGCGCCGGCGCTCATCCTCTCCGTGAAGGATCGGCACGGGAAGCTGCTGGAGGAGCACCCGCCGGTCGAGCCGCCCCGGGTCATGCCCGTCACCGGCGCGCCGGACGTCCTCGACGCCGACCGCACCGGCGGCGCGACGCCGCCGCCCACCACCGCCCTGCCCCCGCCCGACTCCGCCGATCCCTCGCTCGCGGCGCCGTTCTTCGAGCTCCCCGCGGTGGGCACGCGGCCGGACGTCGCCTTCCTCCTCACGTCGATGATGCGCGAGGTCGTCGAGGCGGGCACCGCCGCCTCCGCCAAGCAGCTCGAGCGCCCCGTGGCCGGCAAGACCGGCACCACCCAGGACCACCGCGACGCGTGGTTCGTGGGGTTCGCGCCCGAGCTCGCGGCCGGCGTCTGGGTCGGGTTCGACGATCATGCGCCGCTCGGACCGCGCGAGACGGGCGCCGTGGCGGCGCTCCCCGCGTGGATCTCCTTCATGCAGGCGGCGCTGGGCGGGAAGCCGGCCGCGCAGTTCGACCTCGTCCCCGGCGTCGAGCAGGTCCGGATCGACGTCGCCTCCGGCAAGCTGGCCGGGCCGGAGCAGGCGAGCGCGCCGTTCCTGCCGTTCCTCGAGGGCACCGCGCCGACCGAGTCGGGCGGCGCCGACGCCAAGCCGCCCGAGAACTTCTTCATGGATGATAGGTGACGCAGGCCGCGCCCGGTTCCCGGTCGCGCTGCGCAGCATCGAGGACCTCCCGTGCTCGCCCTCCCCGCGCTCCTCGCCGCCCTCGCCGCCGCGCCGGCGGCGGGCGCGCCGCCGCCGCCCGCGCTGACC
>JAEYOU010000605.1 GCA_023411405.1 Pseudomonadota bacterium
TCGCGGAGGCGCTGCCACCGTCGCTCGCCCTCCCCGCCGGCGCGCCCGCCCCCGCCGGCACGCTCGACGCCCGGGTGCGCGTCGAGGGCCCGCTCCTCGATCCCGCCGCCTGGCGGATCGACGCCGCGCTCGACCTCTCCCGGATGCGCGAGGAGGCGCGGCGCGCCGCCCCCGTGGCCGTCCGGAGCGCGTTCGTCCACCGCGCCGAGACGACCTCCGGCGGCGTCCACGAGCTCCTCGTCGGGCCGGCCAACCCCGACTTCGTACCCGTCTCCGAGCTGCCGCGGTGGGTCGTCCGCGCCGTGACCGCCAGCGAGGACTCCGGGTTCTTCGGCCACTCGGGGTTCGACTTCGAGGAGCTCCGCCGCGCCGCGATCCAGGGCGCGCAGGCCGGACGCGTGGTCCGCGGCGGCTCGACGATCAGCCAGCAGCTCGCGAAGAACCTCTACCTGTCCCGGGAGAAGACGCTCGCCCGGAAGCTCCGCGAGGCCCTGCTGACGGTGGCGCTGGAGGCGTCGGTCCCGAAGCAGCGCCTGCTCGAGGTCTACCTCAACGTGGCGGAGTGGGGGCCGGGCGTGTGGGGGATCGGCCCGGCGGCCCGGCACTGGTTCGGGAAGGACGCGCGAGACCTCACGCCGCGTGAAGCCGCGTTCCTGGCGACGGTCATCCCGAACCCCGTCCGGTATCACTACATGTGGAGCCGGGGCTGGCTCTCCGACGCGTGGGAGGAGCGCGTGAACGGGCTCCTGGCGACCATGAACGCCCAGGGGACGCTCACCGAGGAGGAGCTGGCGGAGGCGCTGGTCGAGGCGCTCGTGTTCGCGGGGCCGGACGCGGTGCTCACGGAGCGGGTCGGCCCGCGCCAGCCGGTCAACTGACCGTCACTTGTCGCGGTACGTGATCCGCCCGCGGGTGAGGTCGTAGGGCGAGAGCTCCAGCTTCACCCGGTCGCCCGGGATGATGCGGATGTGGAACTTCTTCATCTTGCCGGAGGCATAGGCGAGGACCACCGGCCCCTGGTCGACCTTCACGCGGTACATGCCGCCGGCGAGGGCCTCTTCGACGGTGCCCTGGACCTCGATGCCTGCTTCCTTGTCACTCATCGTATCCGCCTCGGTCCGGCCCGGCGGGCTCCCCGGGCGCCTCTTCTTCCGGCTCCCGTACAAGCGCGAGCGGCCTCGGTCGCCCGAGGCCGCCCCTACGCTCGCCGGTGAAGGTGACTACGCCTTCCGGACGTTCGCCGCCTGCAGGCCCTTGGGGCCCTGCGTGACGTCGAACTCGACCCGCTCCCCCTCCTTGAGGGTGCGGAACCCGTCCATCTGGATGGCGGTGTGGTGGACAAAGACGTCCTCGCCGCCCTCCTGAGAGATGAAGCCGTAGCCCTTCGCGTCGTTGAACCACTTCACGGTGCCGTTCGCCATCGCTCCCACTTCCTTATCGTTCACGAGGGCCGACCGCCGGCCCCGGAGCCCGTGGTGCACGGACCCTGGGCTCGACCGCGAATCTTCCCGAAACGAGCGAGGAGCGTCAAGCGGGGCGCGTGCGAGCTGGGGAGTTTTCCCACCCTGAGTCGCTTCACTATCCGAGCGCGGCCAGCAGTGAGCGCGCGCGCGCCCCGACCTCGCCGTCCGGCGCCAGGGCGGCGAGCTCGCTCCGCGCCTCGTCCTGTGGCCCGGGGAGGCCGAGGAGGCTCTCCGCCCGCACCAGGCGCACCCAGGAGTCTGCGGGGGCGAGCCTCGTCGCGACCTCTGCGCAGAACCGCGCCGCGAGCGGCTGCGCGAGCCGCCGGTGCGCCACCGCGAGCAGCGCCCAGGAGTGGGCGTCCCGGTGGTTCGTCACCACGAGCCCCTCCAGGATCGTCCGTGCAGTCGCCACGTGCCCGGCCTCGAGCTCCTCCTCGGCCAGCTTGAGGACCGCCTCGCCCAGCTCGGGCGTCATCCCCTGCAGCTCCGCCAGGGTCGGGTCCGCGCTGGGGGTCCCGAGCTCCGCGAGCGCGCCCGCCTCGTCGTTCGTGGTCGTCGTGGTCATGGTCGGCTCCTCACGCGCGCAGGTTGCTGATGACCGCCATCTTGGTGTCGTGCATGGCCCGCAGCATGTTCGAGATCATGCTGAACGCCTCCTTCTGCTTGTCCTGCAGCCGCTGGATCTCCATCAGATCCTTCTGCGAGATGTCCGGGTCCTTCGCGGCGCTCGAAGAGCCCGACGAGCTCGAGCTCTTGGACGCGCTCGAGCTGCTCGACGCGCCTCCCGAGGCGCCGCTCGCCGCGGTCTTCTCGCCTCCGGCCGCGCCGTCGAGCAGGCTCATCGCGCCGTTCGCGAGCGTGGGCCCGAGCTGCATCGCCAGCGGGGCGAGCATCGGGAACCCCATCACGCTCGCCCCCGCCGCCAGCACCGGCCCGGCGAGCTGGGAGACGAGGTCCTTCAGGCCGCCGCCATTCAGGAGATCGCCCCCGAGCCCCGCGCCGGACAGCATCGGTCCGAACGCGCCGAGGAGGCCGCCGCCGCCGCCGGCGCCACCACCCAGGATGCCGAGGAAGCCGCCCGCGGTCCCGCCCATCATTCCGAGGAGCCCACCCCCGCCGCCGCCGCCGAGGATCCCGCCGGCCACCGCGCCGAGGGGGCCTCCCCCGCCCGCCAGGCCGCCCAGGAGGCCGCCGGCGCCGCCCCCGAGCAGGCTCCCGAGGAGCCCGCCCCCGCCGCCCGAGGACTTCGCGCCGCTCGAGGTGCTCGTGCTCTTGCTGCTGCTCGTCCCGGCGCTGGTGGCCTTCTGCTTCCCGGAGATCTCCTCGAGCTTCTTCTCGAGCGCCTTCTCGTTCTTGTCGGCGACGTAGCAGAGGAACCGGAACAGCTTCTCCTCGACGGAGAGGTTCTTGTCGTCGAGGAACGCGAGCGGTCCGCTCGACTTCGCCGTGCTCGCCGACGAGCTCTTGGTCGTGGACGTCGCGGTCTTGCTGGTGGAGGTCGAGCTCGTGCTCGTCGTCTTCTTCGTCGCCGTCGACGTGGCCGGCTTCTTCGTGGTCCCGACCGCCGTGTAGATGGTCGGCTGCGCCCAGCCCGCGGACGCCGTCGGGCGCGTCGGCCGCCGCGCGGGCACGGCGACGTTGCCGCCGCCGCTCCCGTGGCAGTGCGGCATGGCCACGACCAGCACGTCCGCGTTCTGGAAGGCCGCGATGGTCACGGGCGGCGCCCCGCCCGGTCCACCCGCCGTGGTCACGATCGCGGCGCCGCCTGCGCCCGCGAGGGTGACGCTGTTCGAGATGCTGTTCGCCATGGGAGGTCCTTTCCTGGAGGTCGGGCCGAGCACGCTCGGCCGCTCGTCGCGGCGGAGAGAGCGCGGGCCGTGCCAACGCCACGCGCGCGAAAACGCGGGGGTTCGGCCGCGGCGACGGTCCGCGACCCGGACCACCGGCCGCGCCGCGGACCCGCTTCCCAGCGTCCGCGTTCGATGCTCTAGTACGGTCCGTGAGAACCCTCGGCGTCGATCTCGGGCGGGTGCGCATCGGGCTGGCGCTCGCCGACGAGGTCCTCCGCACGGCGAGGCCGCTCGCCACCGTCGAGCGGCGCGGCGACGCGCAGGACCTCGCCGCCATCGCGGCGCTGGCGCGCGACTACGAGGTGAGCCGGGCGGTGCTCGGCCTCCCGCTCGACATGGACGGCTCCGAGGGCAAGGCGGCGCGGTGGGCGCGCGCGTTCCAGCCCAAGCTCGCCGCGGCCCTCGGGGTCCCGGTCGAGCTGTTCGACGAGCGGCTCTCGACCTTCGAGGCCGAGGCGCGCTTGCGCGACCAGGGGTTTTCGTCGAAGGATCGACGTTCGATGGTGGATCAGGAGGCCGCGGCGGTGATCCTGCAAGGCTGGCTCGATCGGGAGGGCGCGTGAAGCGCGCGCTGCGAACGCTCCTCGTGCTGCTCGCGCTGGGCGCGGCCGGCGTCGCGGGCGTCCTCTGGTGGAAGGTCGACCGCTTCCGCTCCACGCCGTACGGCGGCCCGGAGGAGAAGATCGTCGTCGTCCCCCAGGGCAGCTCCGCCCGCGCCGTGGTCCGGGCGCTCGCGGCGGCCGGGGTCCTCTCGCACGAGCGGGAGGCCTGGCTGTACGTGCGGTGGGTCCGGCGGGACGGGCGGACGTTCCGGGCGGGAGAGTACTCGTTCGCGGGGCCGCTCACGCCCGACCAGGTGCTCGAGCGGGTTCAGCTCGGGCAGGTGAAGGTCTACCGCTTCACGGTCGCCGAGGGGCTCCGGGCCGACGAGATCGCCGAGATCGTCGCCCGGACCGGGCTCGTTCGCGCCGAGGAGTTCCTCGCGGTCGCGCGCGACCCCTCGGTCGCCGAGACCCTCGGCGTGCCGGGCGCAGGGCTCGAGGGCTACCTGTTCCCCGACACGTACACGGTTCCGCGCGGGATCACCGCCCGCGGGCTCGCCGAGCGGATGGTCGCGCGCTTCAAGGCCGAGTACGAACGGGCGAACGCGGCGCGAAAGCCCCAGGTCACCCTCGGGCTCGGCGACGTCGCGACCCTGGCCTCGATCGTCGAGAAGGAGACCGGTCAGGCGTCGGAGCGACCGCGGATCGCCTGCGTCTTCCACAACCGCCTGCGGCTCGGCATGCGGCTGCAGACCGACCCCACCGTGATGTACGCGACGATGCTGCGGACCGGCCGGTGGTCCAGGAACATCTCGCGCACCGACCTGACGACCCCTCACCCGTACAACACCTATACGACCGCGGGGCTGCCCCCCGGGCCGATCGCCAACGCCGGCGCGGCCGCGCTCCGGGCGGTGGTCGCGCCGGACGCGTGCGCGGACCTCTACTTCGTGTCCCGCAACGACGGCTCGCACGAGTTCTGCCCCGATCTCGCCTGTCACAACGCGGCGGTGGAGACGTGGCAGGTGAGGTACTTCCGCCAGCGGCGGCGGTGAGACCGTATCTCGCGCGTCACACCCGACGGGGCGTTTTCGACGCGTGGCCGGGGCTCTGCAGCGGGGCGGCCGGCATCTTATGCTCCCCTCTGCGGCCCGAGCCGCCGCGGCACGACGCACCCGAAGCGACAACGACGACCGAGGAGCACGATGAAAGAGCCCAGGGAAATGAGTGGCGGTCTGCTCGCACGCATCGCAGCGCTCCAGGACCGGCAGGGCTACTCGGAGCAGCACTGGGAGGGGTCCTTCGAGGACTACCTGCAGATCGTGCGGCAGAACCCCAAGGTCACCCGCACGGCCTTCCAGCGCGTGTACGACATGATCCTGTCGCACGGGAAGACCGAGTACATCGACAACAAGAAGAAGCTGATCCGGTTCAACTTCTTCACCGACCCGGACTTCGGCGGCCGCGACGCGATCTACGGGCTCGACATCGCGCTCATGAAGCTGGTGAACGTCTTCAAGAGCGCCGCGCAGGGGTACGGCACCGAGAAGCGCGTCATCCTGCTCCACGGGCCGGTCGGCTCCTCGAAGTCGACCATCGCGCGCCTCCTCAAGAAGGGGCTCGAGGCGTACTCCAAGACCGCCGAGGGCGCCCTCTACACCTTCGGCTGGGACGTCGAGCGGACGAACCTCGACGGCCAGAAGCGGCGCGAGTTCATGCCGTGCCCGATGCACGAGGAGCCGCTCCACCTCGTGCCGCAGGAGTGGCGCGCCAAGGTCTACTCCGACCTCTGCCCGCCGGAGTCGGGCTACACGATCCCGGACACGGGCGACCTCTGCCCGGCGTGCCGCTTCGTCTACAAGGAGCTGATGACCGAGTACAAGGGCGACTGGGAGAAGGTCCTCTCCCACATCCGCGTGCGCCGGCTCATCCTCTCCGAGAAGGACCGCATCGGCGTCGGCACGTTCCAGCCGAAGGACGAGAAGAACCAGGACTCGACCGAGCTCACCGGCGACATCAACTACCGGAAGATCGCCGAGTACGGCTCGGACTCCGACCCGCGCGCGTTCAACTTCGACGGCGAGTTCAACATCGCGAACCGCGGCATCATCGAGTTCGTCGAGATCCTGAAGCTCGACGTCGCCTTCCTCTACGACCTCCTCGGCGCGACCCAGGAGCACAAGATCAAGCCGAAGAAGTTCCCGCAGACCGACATCGACGAGGTCATCATCGGGCACACGAACGAGCCCGAGTACAAGAAGCTGCAGTCGAACGAGTTCATGGAGGCGCTGCGGGACCGCACCGTCAAGATCGACATCCCGTACATCTCCCGGCTCGACGAGGAAGTGAAGATCTACGAGCGCGACTACAACAGCCACAAGATCCGCGGCAAGCACATCGCCCCGCACACGCTGGAGATGGCCGCGATGTGGGGCGTGCTCACCCGGCTCGAGGAGCCGAAGAAGCACAACCTCACCCTCGTCCAGAAGCTCAAGCTCTACAACGGCAAGACGCTGCCCAACTTCACCGAGGACAACATCAAGGAGCTGCGCAAGGAGGCGAACCGCGAGGGCATGGAGGGCATCAGCCCGCGGTACGTGCAGGACAAGATCTCCAACGCGCTCGTCTCGGACAAGGGCGACGGCTGCGTGAACCCGTTCATGGTGCTGAACGAGCTCGAGGCCGGGCTGCGGCAGCACTCGCTCATCTCGTCCGAGGACCAGCGCAAGCGGTTCCGCGACCTGCTCACCGACGTGAAGCGCGAGTACGAGGACGTCGTGAAGAACGAGGTCCAGCGGGCGATCAGCGCCGACGAGGACGCGATCACCAAGCTCTGCGCCAACTACATCGACAACATCAAGGCGTACACGCAGCGCGAGAAGGTCCGGAACAAGTACACCGGGCAGTACGAGGAGCCCGACGAGCGGCTGATGCGGTCGATCGAGGAGAAGATCGACATCGCGGAGAGCCGCAAGGACGACTTCCGGCGCGAGATCATGAACTACATCGGCGCGCTGGCGATCGAGGGCAAGACCTTCAACTACCGGACGAACGAGCGGCTGCACAAGGCGCTGGAGCTCAAGCTGTTCGAGGACCAGAAGGACTCGATCAAGCTCAAGAACCTCGTGGCCTCGGTGGTCGATCGCGAGACGCAGGAGAAGATCGACGTCGTGAAGCAGCGGCTCATCAAGAACTACGCCTACTGCGAGGTCTGCTCCACCGACGTGCTCAACTTCGTCGCCTCGATCTTCGCGCGCGGCGACGCCAAGGACTGACATGACCGCTCGTGCTTCCCCTGAGCCTGTCGAAGGGTCAGCACGAGCGGCCTTCTTGAACCGCTCGGCCTGAGCCTGTCGAAGGCCGAGCAGACGCGGGCCACATGTCCCTCAAGATCAAACAGGATCACGCCCGCTTCCGCGACATCGTCCGCGGCCGGATCAAGCGCAACCTCAAGAAGTACATCCAGAAGGGAGAGATGGTCGGCAAGAAGGGGAAGGACTTCATCACAATCCCCATCCCGACCATCGACGTCCCGCACTTCCGCTTCGGCGAGAAGTCCCAGGGCGGCGTCGGCCAGGGTGACGGCGATCCCGGCGATCCGCTCTCGCCGTCGGAGGCCCAGCCCGGCAGCGGCAGCGCCGGCCAGGGCGAGGGCAAGCACCTCCTCGAGGTCGACGTCTCGCTGGAGGAGCTGGCCGACATCCTCGGCGAGGAGCTCGCCCTCCCCCGCATCCAGCCGCGCGGGCGGGACCGGATCGTCACCACGCGCATCAAGTACACGGGGATCTCGCCCTCGGGCCCCGAGTCGCTGCGCCACTTCAAGCGCACCTACAAGCAGGCGCTGCGGCGGCAGATCGCGAGCGGCTCGTACAACGTGCTCCGCCCGGTGGTGGTGCCGGTCCGTGAGGACCGCCGCTACCGGACCTGGAAGCACGTGCCGCTCCCGGAGACCAACGCCGTCATCATCTACATGATGGACGTGTCGGGATCGATGGGCGACGAGCAGAAGGAGATCGTCCGGATCGAGTCCTTCTGGATCGACACGTGGCTGCGCCGCCACTACAAGGGCCTCGAGACGCGCTTCATCATCCACGACGCGGTCGCGCGCGAGGTGGACCGCGACACGTTCTTCCACACGCGCGAGTCGGGCGGCACGATGATCTCGTCCGCGTACAAGCTCGCGCTGGAGATGATCGAGGCCGACTACGCCTCGTCCTCGTGGAACGTCTACCCGTTCCACTTCTCCGACGGCGACAACTGGAGCGCCGACGACACGCGGGTGTGCGTCGAGATCCTGCGCGATCGGATGCTGCCCGCCGTGAACCTCTTCTGCTACGGCCAGGTCGAGAGCCCGTACGGCTCGGGCCAGTTCATCAAGGACCTGCGCGAGGCGGTGGGCGGCCGCGAGAACGTCGCGCTCTCGGAGATCGCCGACAAGGACGCGATCTACGCCTCCATCAAGCAGTTCCTGGGGACCGGCAAATGAGCGGCGGCATGCATCGGAACCCACAGCTCCCGGCGCACCTCCACGACATCCGCAAGCGGGTGGAGGGGTTCGCGCGCGGGTACGGCCTCGACTTCTTCGACACCGTCTTCGAGGTGCTCGGGTTCGACGAGATCAACATGGTGGCCGCCTACGGCGGCTTCCCCAACCGCTACCCGCACTGGCGGTTCGGGATGGAGTACGAGCGGCTGGCGAAGGGGTACGAGTACGGCCTCTCGAAGATCTACGAGATGGTCATCAACAACGACCCCTCGTACGCGTACCTGCTCGAGTCCAACATGGACGTGGACCAGAAGCTGGTCATGGCCCACGTGTTCGGGCACGTCGACTTCTTCAAGAACAACTTCATGTTCCGGCACACGAACCGGAAGATGATGGACCAGATGGCGAACCACGCCACGCGCGTGCGCCGCTACCAGGACAAGCTCGGCGTGGAGCCGGTCGAGGACTTCATCGACCGGTGCCTCTCGCTCGAGAACCTCATCGACTACCAGTCCCCCTACGTGAAGCGCCGCCCGGATCACCCCAAGCCGCCGGGCGAGCCCGAGGAGCGGGTCGTCGCCCAGGGGTTCAAGACCGACCGCGAGTACATGCGGCAGTACATCAACCCGCCCGCGTTCCTCGAGGCGCAGCAGAAGCGGCTCGACGAGGAGGCGGCGCGGAAGAAGAAGTTCCCGGAGCGCCCGGAGCGCGACGTGCTCCTCTTCCTCCTCGAGCACGCGCCGCTCGAGCGCTGGGAGCACGACGTCCTCTCGATCATCCGGGAGGAGGCGTACTACTTCGCGCCGCAGGGCCAGACCAAGATCATGAACGAGGGGTGGGCCACTTACTGGCACTCCAAGATCATGACCGAGAAGGCGCTCGACGCCTCCGAGATCATCGACTACGCCGACCACCACTCCGGCACGCTCGCCACCCACCCCGGCCAGCTCAACCCGTACAAGCTCGGCGTCGAGCTCTGGCGCGACATCGAGGACCGCTGGAACAAGGGGCGCTTCGGGAAGGAGTACGACGACTGCGACTCCTTCGTGCAGCGGCGGAACTGGGACAAGAAGCTCGGGCTCGGGCGCGACAAGATCTTCGAGGTCCGCAAGCACTACAACGACGTCACCTTCATCGACGAGTTCCTCACGCTCGAGTTCTCGCTCCAGCAGAAGCTCTTCACCTACGGGTACAACGAGAAGCACCAGCGCTGGGAGATCATGGAGCGCGAGTTCCGGAAGGTGAAGGACAAGCTGCTCCACATGCTGACAAACTTCGGCCAGCCGTCGATCTCGGTCGAGGACGGGAACTACGAGAACCGCGGCGAGCTCTACCTCGTGCACAAGCACGACGGCGTGGACCTGAAGCTCGACTACGCCCGCGACACGCTCCGGAACGTCCAGTCGCTCTGGCGCCGCCCGGTCAACCTGCACTCGAAGGTCGAGGGCCGGGGCACCATCTTCCGCTACGACGGACGGGAGCACTCCGACCGGCGCGCGGACCTTTGAACGGGGCGTGCCTCCCCGCCCCGACGGCGGAGCCCGATGGTCGGTCGCCGCCGCCCCACCCCGATCGCGCAGGGCCCTGGGCCGCGCGCGACCCGGACCCGGCCGAGCGTCCTCCACGAAGCCGTCCGGTACGCCGGCCGAGCGGTCCCTTTTCTGTCTGGGCCCTGAACCTGCGCTTCCTGGCATCACCTGATCTTGGTACATTGCTGGGATGCCGGACGCTTGGCCCCCCGACGATGCTCCGCGCCGCCGCAGGCTCCCCGCCCTGCTGGCCGCCCTCGGCTTCCTCTCGACCATCGGACTGGCCCTGGCGGGTGCGTTCGGGCTCTTCCCGTCCCTCCCGCAGGCACCCGTCCCCGAACCGGTCCCGGTCGCCGAGGCGCCAGCTCCCGCACCCGTGGTCGAGCCCGCGCCGGCGGCGCCCGCCGAGCCGGAGCGCTTCTCCGCCGTGACGGCGCGACTCGCCCGGAACCAGACCGTCGCCCAGGCGCTCGTGAAGCTCGACGTCCCGATGGTCGAGGTGAACGCGATCGTCGAGGCGCTCAAGGACACCCTGCCCTTCCAGCGCACGCGCCCCGGTGACCAGCTCCGCGTGGAGCGGCGCGAGGGCGAGGACGCCGTCTGGCGGTTCAGCTTCCGGCAGAGCACCGCGGACGAGTGGACCGCCGAGCGGCTCCCGGACGGCACGTTCCGGGGCGCGAAGCGCGCGGTGCAGCTCACGACCGAGCTCGCCCGCGTGGAGATCGAGATCCAGGGCTCGCTCTGGGCGAGCCTCGAGCGGACCGGCCAGGCTCCGGAGCTCGCGGTGCTGGCGAGCGACGTGCTGGCATGGGACGTGGACTTCTACCAGGACGTGCGCGGGGGCGATCGGCTGCGCGTGCTGGTCGAGCGCATCCTCGTGGACGGCGAGCTGCTCCGCTACGGCGAGGTGCTCGCCGCCGAGTACGACGGCGCGTCGACCGGCACGAAGAAGCTCTTCCGGTACACCGACCCCACCGGCCAGACGAGCTACTACGACGAGAGCGGCCAGAGCGCCCGGCGCGGCTTCCTCAAGTCGCCGCTCAAGCTCGCGCGCGTCGGCTCCGGGTTCGGGAACCGCAGGCACCCGGTCCTCGGCTACATGCGGGCGCACCAGGGCGTGGACTACCGGGCGCCCACCGGCACGCCGGTCTGGGCCGTCGGCGACGGCTTCGTGAAGCAGGCCGGCTGGAACGGCCAGTGCGGGAAGTCCGTCACCATCCGTCACCGCAACGGCTACGAGACCGTCTACTGCCACCTCTCCTCGGTCGCCGTCTCGGCGGGCAAGAGCGTGTCGCAGAAACAGTACATCGGCGCCGTCGGCTCGACCGGCCTCTCCACCGGTCCCCACCTCCACTACGCCGTCAAGAAGAACGGGACGTACGTGAACCCGCTCCACCTCAAGGTCCCGCGCGACGCCCCGGTGCCGGCGCAGCTCCTCGCCGACTTCCAGGAGAAGATCGCGCCGATGCGCGCGAAGCTCGCGGGGACGGACGCGGTCAACTGAACGCCTCGCGGCGTCGCCGCACCGAACGAGCTTCCACCCGGCCGCCGAAGCATCTAAGCTCTCCCTCCAGGCTCACATCCTGACCTTGGGAGGGGGGACGGGTGCCTCAAAGGACGATCGAGCTGCGCGCGGGAGACCTCGCGGAAGAGGATCTCCTCGTCGAGCACGTCATGGGTCTCGAAGGGCTCTCGGAGCCCTACGCCTTCGAGGTCGCGTTCCGGACCGTGAGCGGCGAGGCCATCGACCTGGCCGCGCTCCGCGGGGCGGACGCGCTCCTCACGCTCCGCGGGGCCGGAGACACGGAGCGCCACGTCCACGGCATCCTCTGGTCCGCGAGCACGGGCGAGGTGGTCGCCGGGCGCCCGCGGTACCGGGCGCGGATCGTCCCGCGGCTCCAGCTCCTCGCGCTGGTCCACGCGAGCCGCGTCTTCCAGTCGCTGTCGACGCCGGAGATCGTCCAGGAGCTCCTCGACGCCGCCGGCGCCCAGCACCGGAGCGCGCTCTCCGGGAGCTACCCGGCGCGCGAGTACTGCGTCCAGTACCGCGAGTCCGATCTCCAGTTCGTGCTCCGGCTCCTCGCGGAGGACGGGATCTTCTTCTCGTTCGAGCACGGCCCGGACGGACACGTCCTCGTGCTGCACGACGGCGGGAGCACGTGCCCGGAGCTCCCCGGCGGCGGCGACCTCCCGTACCGGCCGCCTGCGCCCTCCGGGAAGTGGGGCGACTTCGAGCTGCTCGACCGCGTCGCGCACGGCCACAGCGTGGCCGCCGGGAAGGTGACGGTCCGCGGCTTCGACTTCGAGCGGCCCGAGATGCCGGTCGACGGCGCGAGCCGGGCGGACGACCCGCTCCGGATCGAGCACTACGAGTGGCCCGACGGCTTCGTCGATCCGCGGGCGGGGACGCGCGTCGCCGCCGCGCGCCTCCAGGAGCGGCGGATCGAGACCGAGCAGGTCGTCGGCGAAGGGACCTGCGTGCGGCTCGTGCCCGGCGCCACGTTCCGGGTGGTCGACCACCCGAGCGCCGCGCTCGAGCAGGAGCTCCTCCTCGTCCGCGTCCGCCACGACGCCCGGCAGTGGGCGGGCGCCGACCAGGCGAGGCCCGACGAGACGTACCGGGGCGCGTTCGTCGCCGTCCCCGCCGCAGCGGCCATCCGCCCGCGCCGCGTGCACGCGCGGCCCGTCGCCTTCACCGAGACCGCCACCGTGGTGGGCCCGGCCGGCGAGGAGATCCACGTCGACGGGCACGGACGGGTGAAGGTCCAGTTCCAGTGGGACCGCGAGGGCCGCAGGGACGACCGCGCGAGCTGCTGGGTGCGCCTCGCCCAGCGGTGGGCGGGCGCGGCCTGGGGCGCCAGCTTCGTCCCGCGCATCGGGCAGGAGGTGCTGGTCCGGTTCCAGGACGGCGATCCCGACCAGCCGCTCGTGATCGGCGCGGTCTACAACGGCGATCACGCGACGCCGATCGCGCTCCCCGAGGAGAAGACCCGCAGCACGCTCCGGAGCCAGACGTCGCCGAGCGACGAGGGCGGCTCGAACGAGCTGCGGTTCGAGGACGCGAAGGACGCGGAGGAGATCTACCTCCACGCCCAGCGGGACGATCGGATCGTCGTCGAGAACGACAAGGCCCAGTCGGTCTACGCCGACGAGGCGCTCGAGGTGGACAAGGACCGCAGCCGGACCGTGGGCGGGAACCAGACCTTGCGCGTGGGCATGGTCGACGCCTCGAAGGTCGACGGCGACCAGACCACGGTGGTCACGGGCGACCGGCAGACGCGGGTCGCCGCCTCGCACACCGAGCGCGTCGGCGGCTCCCAGTCCGTCAGCGTCGCGAGGCTTCAGCAGGTCGAGGTGGCGAAGGCGAGCGCGGTGCAGGTCGGCGCCGGGGCGGCGCTGACCGTGGGCAGCGCGTACGCCGTGACGGTGGGCGGCGTGCACAACATCGCCGTGGGTGGGGCGCGCCTCGAACAGACCGGCGGCCTCAAGGCCGTCGGGATCGGCGCGCACGCCGAGCAGCGGGTCGGCAAGAGCGCCGAGGCGCGCGTCGCCGCGGACGAGCAGCTCTCGGTCGGAGGGGCGGCGGAGCTCACGGTCAAGAAGGACCTCGCGGACGAAGTCCGTGGCCGCGCGACCCTCCAGGTGACCGGGCCCACGGGGATCCTCGCGAAGAGCATCCAGCTCGAGGCCCAGCAGAAGCTCAAGATCACCGTCGGCGGGAAGCTCCTCCTCCAAGTCCAGAGCTCCGGCGCGGTCCAGGTCAACGGCAGCACCGCGACCGTGACCGCGAGCGGCCCCGTCGCGCTGAAGGGCGCGAGCGTCTCGAAGACGAGCGGCGCGGGGGCGAGCGGGGCGGCGCAGAAGGGGAAGGCAGAGAAGAAGGCCGAGAAGGCGAGCGTCAAGTCGGCCAAGTGGACCAAGGCGGAGGTGCTACCGCTCCACGAGGACGCCTCCGGCGCCGTCCCCGCGGCCTGCAAGGTGAGCCCCGAGGTCGACGTCACGAACGTCCCGGACGGCACGAAGGCCGTCATCCTCGTCTGTCACTGCGCGTCAGGCTCGATGGTGAAGGGCGGGCGCATCAAGTGCGAGGTGAAGGGCGGGAAGCTCGTCGACGCGAAGACCAAGAAGCCCCCGGAGTTCACCTTCGGCCCGGAGCAGACGCCCTGGGATCCGTACGACAAGCCTTTCTTCTTCTTCAAGGGATCGATCCAGCACCAGGGGCTGAAGTTCGAGACGCCGGCGGACTTGAAGGACGGCGGTAAGGCGCTGCGGGTGAAGTACTTCCACGTGTGCGCCGCAGACCACTGGGCCGACACCGATAGGTGGAATCCCCTCAACACCGCACTCGAGGCTCGCGACATCGCGGCGCTTCTCGACGCGGTCCCTGGAAGCAAAGCTGAGGTCTGGGTCTCCCGCTCATCTGTCCCGACGCTGCAGGAGTGGGCGCGGTACATGTCCGGCACGTACTGCTATCACCACGGCAGCCACGGGAGCTGCGAGGACCGCCTCACCCATGCGTGGACCCAGGAAGAGTACCCGCAAGGCCCGGTCGGGACCTGGCGAAGCGTCGTTCTTCTCGTCTGGCAGAACGGTGACGCAACCATTCTTGGCGACGATGAGGTCCGCGACAAGAAGGTCTTCAAGAGTGTCCCGCGTTATCTGGTGTATCTCGACTGTTGCCTCGCGGGATGGGAGCCGAGCCTCGGGCGCGCCTTCGTCGCCCGGGGCACGCAGTACGTGCTCGCTTTCCGCAGGGTGATTCCCGATCGCGAGGCCCGGCACATGGCGCACGCATTCCACGATCAGTGGACGCGGGCACACAAGCTCAACCCGGCGAAGATCCGGGATGTCTTCTTCCATACCGGCGCGCCCTATTTCGTGAAGATGAGGCCCGTGCTCATCGGATGGCGCTATGAGCCGATTCTCGATCCGTCCACCGGCCCCGTGCAGAAGGCCGCCGCCGCACTGAAATCGACACTCAACGGCGTTGCCGCCTCTATCGGCGAGCTGTTCAAGTAGGGCACCATCATGCCGCCGAGTCTTCGCCACCCTCCCCTGCTCGACGCTGCCGACCTTCGGGCACGGGCGATCGCCCAGTGCACGGAGAAGGTTGCGGCCACGTTGGACGGTGAGTATCGGGTGGAGCCGCTCCCGGACGCTCTCGAGTGGAATCCTGTTGCCCTCCGCCACGTCTACGACCAACCGGCGGTCGTCTGGCGATCGTTCGACGCCTTCGATGTCATCCTCGATGAAACGAACCAACCAGTGGGCTTCGTCGACGAGGACAAGTGGCGTTCGTGCTCCTGGCGCGACCTGCCACGCGCCGACGCCGAGGCGCTGGCACGCGCCACCGGCTTGCTCCCGCCTACGGCTGTCCTGGCGGAGTGCCTGCCGGGCGAGCGCGGGTGCCTCGAGCTTCGCTTTGCCTCCCCTGCACCTGGCGGCCCGCGCGTGCGCGTGCGCGTCAACCCGGCGCGGATGGCGGTCATCTCCATCGAGCCGGAGGAGACCGGGCCATGACGGAGATCGAAGCGAGAAGCCGCGCCGAGGCCTCGCGGGCCACGCACGGCATCTCCCCGGAGTGCGGGGTGCACCATGCGGAGAGGAGGTACATCGAGATCGGGGCGAAAGAGCCGGACGAGCCCGCCCCTTCCCGTGACCTGCTCGCCTGGGTGGTTCAGTTCACGAATGGCAGGGCATGGATCGAGCTCGCTCTGGACGACGAGAGCGGGGAGGTGGTCCGAGTGGAGCGCTCACGGTGACGGCCCTGGGATGCGCGGTCTTGTTCCTGGCGGTCCACGCGACCGCCGACTTCCGGACGACAAACGCCGAAGTGACACGAGAGAGGAGCCAGGTCGCGGTGACCACGATCGGCGAAGACCTGTTGCGGGGCGTGCTCGAGCACAACTACGCCCTCGCGCTCGTTCGGGTTGCCTCGGTGAAGGTCGTGGCTCCCGGGACGCGAAGCGAAGCCGCCGTGGCCGAGCTTTCCATCGAGCGCGTACTCTACGGCACACTGCCGCCGAAGCTCACAGCCCGGCGGTACACCGGAAACGGAGACACGCTGGTCCGACGCGACCTTCGATATGTGGTGATGCTGAAGCAGGGAATGAGTCACTCCCCCCTGCTGGCGTTCGTGGAAGTGCTCCCCGGCGCCGAGGACGAGGCCGTCCGCGTCCATCACGAGGCGATCGAACGACTCAGGAAGACCGTGAAGCCGAGGGGCGACGATGGCCGGTGAGCACGCAGACCCCGGGCTGAAGACCGCGGAGGAGTTCGTCTTCGAGTCGCTCAAGGGCCAGCTCGAGCGAGTGGGCGAGCCTGAGGCCGTGCTCTATCTGCGCCACCTGATCTCGACGCAGGTCGAGTCGGTTGCGCAGGAAGGCACGCGGCGCCGGGTGCGGCTGAAGCTGTACCAGCGGACCTCGGACTTCTCCGTGCAGCTCAACGCGATCACCGGAGAGCTCCGCGGCTGGTACTTCGCCGCCCTCCGGGAGCACCCGGGGCGCGATCTCGATCCCGCCGAGGCGCTCGCCGTGGCCACGAAGGCCGCCGCGCCGCCGGCCGACGCTGAGCTGGAGCACTCCGGGTACGAGGAGCAGGCCGACGAGCCGGTGTTCGTGGCCCGCTGGCGCCACGTCGTGGACGGGATCCCGGTGGAGCGGGACTTCATCCACGTCCTCGTGAACGGCGCGACGGGCCGTGCATTCATGATGCAGCGCCACTGGCACGAGCCGAACGAGGAGCCGAGCTGGCGCTGAGCGCCGACGGTCGGGAGGGACGAATGGCGGACGCACAGGCGGAGTTCGAGCTGAAGGTGGGGCCGCACGAGATCGGCGAGCTGCGCGTCGTCTCGTTCGAGCTCGACGAGGAGCTGTCCGCGCCGTACGCGCTCGAGGTCACCGCCTCGGTCGCCCCGGGCGTCGCCGTCGATCCCCCCTCCCTGGTCGGCGAGACGGGCGCGCTCGTCATCCACCTCGGCGAGGCCGGCGATCGCTGGGTCCACGGCGTCGTGGCCCAGGTGCGGACCTGGGACGAGCACAGGGACGACAGCGGCCGGCTGCTCCGGTTCCAGCTCGTGCCTCGGCTCTGGACGCTCGGGCTCGGGCGCAACAGCCGCGTCTTCCAGGAGAAGTCGATCCCCGACATCGTCAAGGAGGTCCTCGACGCCGGCGGCGTCGAGCACCGCGAGAACCTCTCGGCGAGCTACTCCCCGCGCGACTACGCCGTCCAGTACGGGGAGTCCGATCTCGACTTCGTCCGGCGGCTCCTCGAGGACGCCGGGATCTTCTTCTTCTTCGAGCACGAGGAGGACAAGGAGACGATGGTGCTCGCGGACAGCAACCGCGCCTGCACGGCCATCCCCGGCGACTCCCCGACGATCCTCTTCCTGGAGGGCAGCCGCACCGTCGAGGGGTCCGACTCCTTCGACTCCTTCGCGGCGAGCGTCGGGATGTGCACCGGGGCGCTCACGCTGCGTGACTTCAACTACCTGACGCCCGCCACCGACCTCACCGCCAAGGCGACCGCGGACGCCGACGCGTCGCTCGAGGTCTACGAGTACCCCGCCGGCTACGCGTGGCACCAGGACGGCCAGCGGCTCGCCCGGATCCGGCTCGAGGAGGCCCGCGCCCGGGCCGAGCTCTGCACCGGCGCCGGGATCACGCGGCGCCTCGTGCCCGGCTTCCGGTTCGAGCTCGACGATCACCCGCTCCCGGAGCTCAACGACGAGTACCTCGTCCTCGAGGTCTCGCACCGCGGGAGCCAGGAGGAGATCCTGACGCCGAACCGCCCGGTCGAGGATCAGCTCGGCGGGTACCGGTGCCAGGTCCGCTGCATCCGGTCCTCCGTGCCATTCCGGCCCCGGCGCGTCACCCCGCGGCCCATGATCCCCGGCCCCCAGACCGCGATCGTCGTCGGCCCCTCGGGCGAGGAGATCCACACCGACCAGCACGGCCGCGTGAAGGTGCAGTTCCACTGGGACCGCCTCGGCGAGAAGAACGAGCGGTCGAGCTGCTGGATCCGCGTCTCGCAGGCCTGGGCCGGCGCCGGCTGGGGCGCGCTGTACCTGCCGCGCATCGGCCACGAGGTGGTGGTCGAGTTCCTCGAGGCCGATCCCGACCGCCCCATCATCACGGGCTCCGTCTACAACGGCCTGAACCCGCCGCCGATCGCCCTCCCCGACGAGAAGACCAGGAGCACCCTCAGGTCCGACTCGAGCCCGACGTGCCACGGCTCCAACGAGCTGCGGTTCGAGGACCAGAAGGGCGCGGAGGAGGTCTACCTCCACGCCCAGAAGGACCTGTCGATCTACGTCGAGAACGACAAGGAGCAGTACGTCCGCGGGAACGAGTCGCTCACCGTCGACGGGGACCGCAGCCGGACGATCGGCGGGAACCAGACGCTCGAGGTCGCGAAGAACGACAGCAGCTCCGTCGGCGCGAACCAGGAGCTGGTCGTCGGGGGCAACCGCTTGACGCAGGTCGGCGGGAGCCACACCGAGACCGTCGGCGGCGACCAGAGCGTGACCGTGGGCGGCGTGCAGACCGTCACCGTGGCCCTCGCCGCGGCCGAGACGATCGGCGCCGCGAAGGCGCTCACCGTCGGGGGCGCGTACGCGGTGACCGTCGGCGCGGCCATGAACGAGATGGTGGCCGGCCTGCGCTCCGAGGAGGTCGGCGGCGCGAAGATCGAGCTCGTCGGCGCGAAGCGCGCGGAGACGGTCGCGGGCTCGCGCATGGCAAACGTCGGCGGCGACCTGACCGAGAGCGTGGGCGGCATGAAGACGCTCAAGGTCGGGAAGGACTACGCGGTGCAGGTCGCGGGCAACATGCGCCAGACGGTGAAGGACGCGTACGTGCTCAAGGCCAAGGAGATCACCCTCGCCGCCACCGACAAGCTCGTCATGAAGATCGGCTCAGCGACGCTGACGTTCAAGTCGAGCGGCGAGGTGGTGATCAGCGGGTCCAAGGTCCAGGTCAAGACGAGCGGCGCGATCGCGCTCAAGGGCTCGCCGGTGTCGGAGAACTAGGGGCGATATGGGGCGCAACCTGGCGACATGGCGGCTGCGCGGGGCGTTCGCGTCGTACGTGGTGACCCGGTACGTCCGCGTGGCCGGCCTCCAGGGCGCGCCGCGGGCGCACCCGGAGGTGCTCGTCGGCGAGCTCGACGACTGGCTCCGGCGCGACCGGCCGAAGCTGCGCGCGATGCTCGAGGAGCTGGACGGCGCCGGCGTCCACCAGCTCGCCCTCCCCCGCCGCGGCGCTGCGTCCCGCGATCCCCTGCGCGCCCGGCTCGAGGCCGCGTTCCGGACCGGCGCGCTCGTCGGGTTCGAGCTCGTCGAGCCGCGGCTGCTCGCGCGCTCCGACGTCCCGCTCCCTGAGCCGGCGCCCGGCCCCGAGCCCGAGCCCACCTGGTTCGAGCTGCGCGTCATGTGGGAGGACACCGGTGACGCGGTCTCGGGCCTGCCGATCGTGATCCAGCCGTCCGAGGGCGGCACGACGATGCGCGAGACCGACTCCGACGGCCGCATCCGCCTCGAGAACGTCTACGGCACGATGTGCGAGGCGCGGAGCAAGTGGGACGGCCTGACGCTCGCGGACGTGGCCGCGTTCGTCGGGACCGGCGAGCCCCCGATCCCCGAGGACCAGCGCGGCCAGGGGCCCCGCCGTCAGGCTCCACGCGCCGTCGCCGGCATCGAACGTCACAAGGTGCGCGAGGGCGAGACGCTCGAGAGCGTCGCCGGGGCCGCCGGGCTCACCTGGCAGCAGCTCGCGAAGTTCAACTGGAAGACCGACGATCCGAAGGCCGTGAACCGGCACCTCGCGAGCGACGTCGGCTGCACGCGCCGGACGACGGACAAGAAGAACTACGTGTTCTCGAACGACGACGACCCTGGGATCATCTTCGTGCCGCGGGCGTGGAAGCTGCCGCGGCTCGGGGTCGCGGCGGAGCACGTGATCCGGGTGCGGTACGAGGAGTACCCGCGGATCGCCTTTCTCTGGTCCGCCTGAACACGGGGACCGTCACGTGGGGCTACTTCAACTCGTACCGGCACGACGAAGCGTTCCAGAGGACATGACTCGACTCGCCATTGAGCGTGACCACGAGCTCCCTCCAGCCTTCTGGCTCCTCTCGACTGGGCTCGATGACGACCTCCGCGGGGTCGCCGAACCCGGCGGCGACGTAGAGCTCGCGGATCTCGCCGCACGCGAAGCCCACGAGGGAGTAGTCCTCCTTCCCGGCATGCACCCAGTCCGTCGCCTTCGTCACGAGCCAGAAGGTGCGCTGGCCGATCTCGAGCGGACGGGACGCGAACCACACCCTCGTTCCGTCGGGCTCGCACTGGTCGCCCTCGAAGGCACGCGTCGCAACCAAGGTGGTTCCCCACTTCAAGCGGAGACCGACCCTTCGACATCTCCCGGACGTCTCGAGCGACTCCCACAGGAGGTGCTTGCCGCTCGACGCGACGCGCTGCGTGGCCTTCACGCTGTAGCCGGTCCAGTCGGTCTTCAGGTCTGCTCGGGATGTCGGGCAGGTCCCCGCGCTCGCCGCGACCCCGACCTTCTTGATGTAGACGCCCGGCGCGTCCAGGTTCAGCACATCCCGGGCGAGGCGCGCGTGCTCCTCGCTGGAGCAGAATCCGGCGATGGCGATCACGAAGCCGGGATTGAGGCCGGGCACATCGCTGGAGGCCGTGATCTTGGGAAATCCCTGCGGGGCCGTCAGCGCCGTGGCCGAGCGGTAACGCTGGGCGGCCTCCTCCGCGTCGGACACCGTCTTGCCGCCGCCGAGGATGATCGCGTAGGCGCTCGACGAGGGCTGGGCGGGCGCCGCCCTCGAGCCTGCGGGCGACACCAGCACCGCCACGAACAGCACACGGACCGTCGTCTTCACCATGATCGTCACTCCTACCACGATCGCTGCGGAGGCGGCCCGTCCGGCGAACGGCGGCCTTCCGTCGGCGCTTCGGCCCCTTCGACGAGAGGTCCATGAACATGGCCCAGGAGACGACATCCCTGCCCGTGGGGCTGCTCGGGACGCTCAGCTGCGAGCTCGTCCCCAGGACGGAGCTCACCTTCGGTGTCCCGGACCCGGCCACGACCCGGGCACTCCAGTCTCCCAACGCGCTCACGATCAGCGTTCCCATCAAGGGCACCTGCCTCAATTTCCCGAACAGGACCAAGTGCCAGCTCTCCTGGCTCATCAAGAAGGGTGAGATCGTCACCGTTGAGGGACCGGTACAGGCGGAGCTCGTGCTCGACTCGAGCACCACCTTCCACCTCGAGGTCGCGGGGGCCGCGCCCACGATCGACATCATCCAGCACCGGCTCGTGGGGAGCGGCTGGCTCGGCTTCAAGGTGGTCCCCGACTTCCCGCACGCGTCTCCCAAGGAGTTCCCTCCGACGACGTTGCGCTTCGACATCGCGCTCGGCTTCGACATCGAGAAGCCGGCCGGCCTCTGCGTCGGGTCCAAGGTGGTGTTCCGGCCGCGCTTCGCGCGAGTGTTCGACGACACGGAGATCCGGCTGGACATCGAGGAGCGGGAGCCCGGGGAGACCGCGCCGAAGGACGTGCCCGACGTCGCCGGCGCGCACGACTGGGCACCGCGAGATCGCCGCGCGTGGACCTGGCCCATCGGCTTCACGGACACGTCGTTCTCGCGACTCGCCCTGATCGAGTCGAACCACGTGGGCAACTACGACTTCGCCTGGGTCCTGAAGGCGTCCAGCGACGGAGGGAGGACCTTCGTCAGGCTGGTGGAGAACACGACCGACTTCGTGGGGGTGAGGAAGCCGAAGCTCGACGCCTTCAAGCTCGACTTCAGGGATGGATGGCTCGAGGACGAGGTCGTCGCGCGGGGACACATCGCGCACCTGGCCCGCGGGTCCCACCTCGAGGTCGACGTCGCGCTCGTGCACCACGACGCGCTCGGGAAGGCCTCTCCCCCGAACTGGCGCGAGCAAGGGCGAACCGTCCGCCTCGACGACGACGGGTCATTTCAGGCGGAGCTCGTGTCCCGCTGGATCGGGAGCAGCGTGCTCGTCCCCGACCCGCACAAGGTGTTCGCCATCGTCAGCGTGGCGTCGGACCACCTCGCGATCGTCCCCAGCGGGCACACCTGCTCCATCGCCTCCTTCATCGACGCGGACGAGGACGTGCACGCCGGTTTCAGGGGCAGCGACGTGGTGTTCGGGAGCGAGGCGGAGTGGTTCTGCTCCCAGGAGGTCGGCAATCTGGTCAAGACGCCGGCGCAGCTCATCGACGACGCTCTCGTCAAGCGCGTCTTCTACTGCGGCGGCGTGGTCGACGAAGGTGCACACGCCCAGCTGAAGGAGATCCTGGCGGGGAAGCGCACCGTACAGAAGGGCGCGTGCGACGAGAACGTGACGAAGGCGCTGGAGCGCGCCTTGATCTTCCTGTCGTATCCGACCGGAAGCATCGGGGAGTGTGGCGTGTCCGGAGGCTTCGGCCCGGGCGTCAACTTCGGCCTCGCGCTGTTCCTGCGCGAGTGGGGGAAGGACCAGCTCGTCGACAAGGACGGCAAGGCGCTCACGGACAAGGAGTTGATCTTCGCGTCGAAGAACAACGACGAGTCGAGAGAGAAGGTCGCCCAGTTCCCCGTCATCGTCGTCGACAAGCCGAAGTTCGAGCTCCTCCTGAAGGTGATCGACCACTCACGCCGGACGAAGCAGGTGTACCTCGGCGACGCCGCCAAGGCGGTGGACAACCTCGACAGGATCGAGAAGCGGCAGTACCTGACCGCGGCCGAGGTCGTGGCGCGGTTCCGTGGCGACATCGAGGCGAGCGTGAAGGCCGCTGCGGAGAAGGGCGTGACCATCAAGCCCACCTGGCTCGCAGCGTTCATCCTCCAGGAGACGGGCGGGATCCCCCGGCCGAAGTACGAGCACCACAACCTGTACAGCTACTACACGGATCCGAGGAAGAGAGGCCGCGTCGTCGAGGGCGAGTCACTGGTCACTTTCCGCGAGTGTCGGCTCCGCTCGACCAGCTTCGGGCTGGGGCAACTCATGGGCTCGAACTACCACGTCACCCGTGCCAGCAGTGCCTTCGATCTCTACATCGCCGATGAGGCCCGGCAGGTCCGGATGATCGCGGACTACCTCATCTCGGTGAAGGACCAGGAGGACATCGAGGACGCCCTAAAGAACGACGGCGTTACCTCCTCCGCCGAAAGACGCCTGAATGCGCTCGCGCGGGCCTACAACGGCAGCGGATACGCAAAGCACTCATATCACGTTCATCTGCTCGAGAAGCTCAAGCTGGCCAAGGCCGTCTGGTGATCGGGAGGCTCGAATGACTCACAACGCGAAGTCGCTCTCTCGTCTGGCTCTGGCTGCGATGCTCGTCGTCTCTGCGGGTTTGACGCCGCGGGCGCACGGCGCCGCGGCGGACTCAGTCGTCAAGGCGGTAGCGACCAAACTCGGTGCGCCCGTCAAATGGGAAACGCAGTGCGATCCCGAGTCACGGACTGACCTGTTCACGGCGATGAGCACGGGGCGAAGGTACTTGGCCAGGCTCGATGGCGGACAGTTGGCCCTCTCCCAACCGCTCACGGGCAGGCACGTCATCCAGGGCGAACAGGTCGACTGCAGCACGACCCAGGGCGCGCCCGGCGCGCGCGACGACGCATGGTGCCTATCAACGTGCGCGCGCGGCCCGGCAGGCCTGAGGTACCATTACACGCGGCATTACGACTTCACCAAGCGAGAGGTTGCGGAGGGCCGCGCGCAGTACTGGTTTGATGTTCGGCACCGCGACGGGGTGTTCCTGACGCGCGGCGTCTCTCGCCTTCTGAGTTCCAACCTCTCGGTAGGATCGGGCTGGGAGATCTGGCGCTACCGAGAAACGGCTGACTACGAGGCAGGGCGGTACGTCGTCGAATATCGAAAGTCGACGGTCGAAGGCGAGAACCCAGGGTTCGAAGCGGAGGCGCTACCAATCGTGAACCAAGGACGGATCATGGTGGCCGGGCCCGAACTCGACCCGACGCGAGCGTTCACGGATTTCCAGGTGGTGCACGGCAAGGCGGCATGGAAAGGCGCGTCCGACCTCTCCGCGAGCGCCCAGGCCAAGTGGCACAGGAACGGCCTCGCCTTCCGCGTCGCGGTGAAGGACGACAAGGTCATCACTGGGGACGGCATCGGCAGCGATCACGTCGAACTGTGGTTTGCGCGCTCCGTACTCGCCGCAGGGGGACAGGGCATGAGCACGAAGGCCTCGCAACTCGAGATCCAGGTAACCGTCTCGATGAGAGACGGCAAGGTCATGGGCGCCGTGACCGCCCCCAAGGATCGCGAGGCGCCACTCGTCGTCGCCGGACGTTTCCAGGTGGTAGATGGCGGCTATATCGTGGAGTTTGAGGTCCCAGCTGAGGCTCTCTTCGCGTGGGGCAGACCGTCGTGGAGCGACGTGCAGAGTCCGGACAAGAAGAGCTTCTTCGAAGGTGACCTCTTGCCGTTCACCTTGGTGGTCTCGGATGCCGACGAGAGGGGGAAGCAAGAGACCTTGCTCGCGACGTCTAATCTGAAGTGGGGCCGCTCGCCCACATTCGGGCGGATCCTGCTCAGCGGGAAGCACGGTCTGCCGGAGCTGAACCGCATGCAGGCAAAGGAAGAGCTGTGAGACACTCTAGGCCCGATCGCGCTCCGGGCGGTTCCTCCGGCGCCTGACAACATGTTCACAGTCAGGCAATTCCCCATTGCGGCATGGACCGCGGTCTTCGTCACCCGATCGCAGCCACGCTGGGCTCACAAGTGACGCGAGTGGCTCCAATGGCTGCCCACCGCCCGCCCTTCACTCGCATCGTTCTGACGGGACTCCTCGTCGCCTCAGCCGCGGCCACTCCGCGCGCGCGCGGCGCGGCCCCGGATTCGATCGTCAAGGTTGTGGCGGCGAAGGTCGGCGGACCGGTGAAATGGGAAGCGCAATGCGATCCCGGTTCGAAGGTCGAGCTCTTCACGGCCACGCACACCGGGCACCGCCACCTGGCCATGGTCGACGGCGCGCGGGTGACCCTGTCGCAGCCGCTCACCGGCCGCCACGCCAGCCGAGGACGAACCGTGGGATGCAGCCCGGCGGTGGGCGAGCTCCGTCCCCGCGACGATGGCTATTGCGTATCCGCCTGCGCGCGCGGCCCCGGAGGCCTGAGGTACTACTACGCCCGGTATTACGACTTCACGAGACAGGAGACCGCCGAGGGCCGCACCCAGTACTGGTTCGACGTTCGGTACCGGGATGGCGCCTTCTTGACTCGAAGCGTCTCGCGGCTCGTGAGCTCGAACCTCGCGCTCGGGTCCGGTTGGGAGATCTGGAGGTTTCGCGAGAACGCCGACTACGAGTCCAGGCGATTCGTGTCGGAGTTCGGCAAGGCGACAGTCGGAGGCGACGATCCTGGCTTCGAAGCGGAGGCGCTGCCGGTCGTGGCTCGAGGACCCATCTTGGTCGCCGGCCCCGAGTTCGACTCCAAGCAAGCGTTCTCCGAATTCCAGGTGGTGCACGGGAAGGCGGGGTGGAAGGGTGCGGCCGACCTCTCGGCGAGCGCACAGGCCAAGTGGCGCAAGGATGGCCTAAGCTTCCGCGTATTCGTCAAGGACGACGCGGTCGTCACCGGGTCGGGGATCGGTAACGATCACGTGGAGGTGTGGTTTGCGCATTCGCTCCTTGACGTGGGCGGACAGGGCACGAGGACCAAGGCTTCCCAGGTGGACACCCAGGTCCTCGTTTCGATCGTCGACGGCAAGGTCGTGGGTGCTGTCTCCTCGCCCAAGGATCGCGCGGGACCGCTCGCACTGGACGGCAGCTTTCAGGCGGCGGAGGACGGCTATGTCCTGGAGTTCCGGATCCCCGCTGAGCCGCTGTTTCCCGGGGGTCGGCCACCGTGGAGCGACTTGGACGACGCCTCCGAGAAGAGCTTCGTCGAGGGCGATCTGCTGCCGTTCACGCTGGTCGTGTCGGACGCCGACGTGAAGGGAAAGCAGAAGGCACTGCTCGCGACGTCGGCCCTGAAGTGGGGCAACCCGACCACATTCGGCCGAATCCTGCTCAGCGGGAAACACGGCCTGCCCGAGCTGAACCGCATGCAGGCCAAGGAAGAGCTGTGACCCCACACGGCCGGGTGCGCTCCGGACGGGAACGAAGAGACCTGATCCCATGGCTCCGAACTTTCAGCGTGCCTTCCTCTACACGATCCCTGGCGAGCTCTCCCAGGCGGACCGTCTGGCCCGTCTGAAGCGCGACTTCGGGGAGCCCATCGCCAAGCGCGAGCTGGAGTACGAGAAGAAGAGGGAGCTCTTCGGCGATCCAGGCGCGAGGGACTTCAAGGCCAAGCACATCGTCCCGGTCCGGCTCGCCCCTCACGGGATCCAGAAGTCCATCGAGGTCAACGCCGCGATCCGGGACGCGGTCGACCGGGCCTTCGCGGAGATCGCTCGGTTCTCGCGGGAGCAGAGCTACGAGCTCCGCGATCTGTACGGCTACTACTTCCGCTACATCAAGAACTCGTCCACCGAGAGCTCCATCCGCGACAACCCGAGATACATACGCACCGCCAAGCCGTGGGGTGAGGCGCTCCACCCCAATCGCTCCTGGTCCGACTACTACAACATCTGGGCCGCGACCTACGATCGCGACGTGGGCGGCGGCCTGGACATGGGCCTGGTCTCCAACCACGCCTGGGGCACCGCCTTCGACATCAACGCCGCAGAGAACCCGCTCCACGGGCTGTCCTTCGACATGCCCCGGGCGATCGTCGAGATCCTGCGAAAGCATGGGTTCTGCTGGGGCGGCTACTACAAGGGGAAGTCCGTCGACGCGATGCACTTCGAGTACAAGCTGCACGAGGTCGAGACTCGGCGCGTCTACTTCCCCCTCTGCGGCCCAGACGTCCCCGACTCGGCGCCGCGAAACTACTACGCCAACGAGGCGGGTCGTGCCGGGTACTACCCGGTCAGCCTCAACCAGACGCTCCACGGCGGCGCCCACGTTCACCCGGAGGAACCGGCGAAGCTCACCCCCGTCGCGTCCGCGCTCCCAGGTTACGTGATCGCGGCGCGGTTCCTGGCTCCCGGCGCGGCCGGCGACAACCAGGTGTTGCGCGAGGTCACCGATCACCGGCCGCTGAGCTTCGTGGTGATCCGACACGAGCTCGTCCCCCGCGAGGGCGGGGTCGACCAGCCGGACAAGGCCTTCCCGCTCTACAGCGTCTACATGCACCTGGAGCTGCCACGGTGGGACGGCGCCGTGGATGCGGGCGCCAACGACGTCCCGTGGCTCAGGATGTTCCTCAGTCTGCGCCACGGCGGCGTCGTCGATCTGGACCCGGAGAGCAAGAGGTTCCGGAAGACGCTCTGGGCGAGCGAGAAGCCGGCCGAGGGCGCGGCGGCGTTCAAGGTCAACGACGGCCCGGACGTCCCGGCCAAGAAGGGCGGCCGGGCGGCGGCGTTCGCAAAGCCGCCGCCAGAGGACGTCCAGGAAGCGGTCGAGGCCTTCCAGAAGGGCGCTGTGGTCACCTTCGCGCAGCCGCTGCTCCAGGTGGGCGCCGGAGAGACCATCGGCTTCGTCACGGCCGGAACCAACCGCAAGTCCTACCTGCACTGGGAGTTCTTCGCTCCGTCGGGCTCGGCGAGCGGAGTTACCAAGCTCCTCGAGCTGGCCGGCGACGCGAAGGACCTCTTCAAGCGCGTGAAGGAGTCCGGCGAGGACAACTTCCTGGAGCTCCCCGGCCCTGACGGCGGCGGCAAGAACGAGGTCGAGCCCATCCTGCTGGAGACCCTGCCCCAGGAGGACCGATCGCTCCTCGACGGGCTCCTGGACTCGGCCGGCTACGCGACAGCACTGACCCGCTTCTTCAACAGCGCGCAGTCCTTCGCGAAGGAGGGCGACGACCAGGCCGCGACCAAGGACGCCTTCACCTATCCGCTCAAGCTCTCGCTCAAGAACGTCCACGACTACAAGGGGGGCACCGGGGGGCCCAGCACGCTGTCCGTCAGCTTCACCCGGAACACGGGGCCGATCGGGAAGAGCGGCACGATCCAGATCTCCGACTTCAGGAACCTCGATTTCGTGATCCAGGTCCCTGCGGGAGCCGACACGATCAGGCTCTCTGCGGAAGACTTCTTCCTCGACCCCGTCCGCCTGCCACCCGACGCCGAGGCGAACGCGCGCCTGGAGCTCCTGAAGACGCTCGTCCCGTTCCGGTGGCGCAACGTCGTACTGGAGCACGTGAACGAGTGGCGGCAGGAAGGGCTCGCAGCCCTCGTGGACGAGCTGAAGAAGCTCGGCCGCCTCGACGCATACCTCTCGAACGTCGATGCCGAGCAGGACCGACTCATCGCGGCCGGGAAGCTCGACCGGAAGCGCCCCAAGGACGAGGCGCTGAAGCTCCTCCTCCGGCCGCTCACGTGGTGGGGGCGAAAGGCGACCGACGACGATCCGCACGGTGAGGTGGCCATCCTGGGTCCCGAGGGATCCGAGGAGTCACTGTTCGGCACGGCTGCCCACCAGCTCCCCGCGGACGCCAAGATCGACAACCTGCACCCCGTGACGGCGGCCTGGCTCGCAGATGTTGCTTCCCGGGCCAACAAGGTCTCCTTCCGCGACCGATGGCCCGCTCCCCCGTTGCTCCGCAGCGAGAGCAACGCCGAGCCCCCGTTCTGCAGCTGGATCCCGACGACCGAGGAGCCGAAGGTGGGTGACCTGGTTCACGCGGTCGTCATCCAGCACGGGTACGGCTCCGACGAGCAGGTCACCTTCAAGCTCAAGTCCGGCGCGGCGGAGCCCCTCACGCTGGCGAGGTGCACCTCCGACAAGGGGGTGTTCGGGGTCCCGATCCTCTACTGGTTCTGGGGGTCGTGGGAGCTCGTGGCCTACGACGTCTCCGGCGCGGAGCTGAAGCCACTCCAGGCGCCGACGACCCAGCTCGAGACGAAGCGGCCGGAGATCGCCGTGCCGGCCATCACCATCAAGGCGGTGCAGCTCGAGCGCGACAAGAAGAAGGTCCCAGGCTATGCCGCCTCTCTCGAGGTTGCCGACCACTGCCCGAGCTCGCTGGGCGGATACGTCTACTTTCGCACCTGGAGAGTGAGCAAGGGCGAGACGCCCGAGTACTCGAGGACCCCCCAGATCGGCCGGTTCGTGATCCCGGTGGTCGCCCAGAAGCGTACGACGGCCTCTCCTTCCGTGAAGAACGTCGTGATCGAGAACGGCTTCGTCAGGAAGGCCAAGACGGCGCTGACCCCCGTGACCCAGTCCTTCACGTTCGGGGAGTTCAGCAAGGAGGGCGTGTTCGAGGGCGCCCTGGCCGACTTCCGCGTCAGCTACGCGCTCTGCAAGCGGCTCCAGGAGCTGCGGTCGAAGTCCCTGAAGATCCGGATCGAGACGGTCGAGGCGGATGGCCTCACGCTCGGCTTCCGTGCCCTGACCGACAACAAGGCGAACTACGACACGCTCGTGAAGGCGCTCGAGCGGCTCCCCGCGGCCTCCGCGTTCTCCTCGACGACGGACGACGAGACCCGGAAGATCACGCTCAGCTATGCCCCGCCGGCCGAGGAGCCGGGGGAGCTGACGTTCGAGTACGAGGCCAAGGCGGCGCTCGCGAAGATCCTCGAGGAGAGCGAGCTCGCCCCTGGCGACGGCCTGTACGTCAAGCCTAGCTTCATCGCGCCCAATGGCGGCCATTACGTCCACGACGACGGCACTTCGCACACCACCGAGCTGGCGCTCGAGGTGGACCTGGACTCGCTCAGGCGAAAGAGTGGAGACGTGCTGGAGCTCCACTCGGATCTGGCGATGGGCCCGTTCAAGAAGCCCGGGATGGGGGCGCTGAACATCAGGATGGGCGCCACGACCGTGGTCACCGAGATCGAGCTGTTCGGGGACCTCCAGCAGTGGAAGAAGGCGGCCCCGAAGGTGAAGCTCGACTTCGGCGGCAAGACGTTCCTCGACGGGACGATCAGCGGCCAGACACTGACCGCCAGCTGGATCCTGTTCAAGGACTCAGGGCCGATCGCGCGGTGGGGCAAGGACCTCTCCTTCTCGATCCAGATCACGCACCCCGAGGCGTTCGACGCCGCGCCGGCCCTGCCCGATCCCCTCTCGTTCCATGCGAGCCCTGCGCTGAGGGAGCTCACCGCGGTCGCCGAAGGGTCCGCCGCCTCGCAGCGGCTTGTCTTGGTCGGCAACGGGCACTGCATCCCCACCACGCGCGAGCTCGTCATCACGTGCGAGGTGCAGGATGACACTGGGACCTGGGTGCCCGACGTCAAGGCGGACAAGCTCATCAAGTACAAGAGCCCCAGCCGAACACGCTCCGGGCTCTGCGACGGCAAGGGAGAGTTCGTCGCCTTCGTGGACGTGAAGTGCTACCAGGACGGCAGGACGCGCCGGTTCACCTGGAAGCGCGCGATCGAGAGCGGCAAGATCGGCGGCATCGCCCTGGAGCCGAAGAGCGTGGAGTACCCCTGAGCGGAGGACTCTCCGGACCCGCCGGAGCGAGCCGGCTCCTCGAGAGCGGAGCCTGAACCATGAAAGCACTCTGGACGCTGCTCCTTAGCCTGCTGTCGCTCCCGCCCGCGCTGGCCGCCGACGCTGCCGATCCGAGCGGCACGTATACCGGCTTCGGTGGCGGCGACCTGGCCTTGATGGTCTCCGGGAAGAAGGCGGTCGCGGTGTACTGGGGTGAGCACCTGACGGCAGGAGATCGGAGCTGCTCGTGCCAGTACTCGTTCGAGAAGGGCACGGACGGTTCGTGGAGGTCGACGGCGGGCGACGGCGTGACGATGCGGCTCGATGCAGGAGGCATCGAAATCGAAGACAACGAACTCGGATGCTGCGGCTCCGGGGCTCCGCGGCCCTCCGCGCGATACTCCGACGGCAAGCCACCGGAGACGTGCCAGGTGGTCGGGAGCAAGGTTCGGCAGCTCCTGCCAGGAGCGACCGTCGCCGCGGTCCAGGTGCCGGACTGGGCGGGGTTCGATGAGTCATCCCCGTCGGGGCCCCAGCACCTCGTCCGCGCGGGCGCGAGTCATGCGAGCGTACTGCTGTTCGTTCCCGACTCCGAGCTGAAGTGTGCAAGCTCGAAGCGCCGCCTGACGCTGGCAGAGGCGCACGCCTCCGCACTCGCCCTCTTCAAGGCAGGCAAGCCGCTCGAAGCGGCCTACGCCCTCCGGAAGGGGACCGGCCCCAAGCCCTGGACGATCACCCAGAACAACCTGGTGGCGTTCAACGACTTTGGATTCTTCCTCGAGCAGGGCAAGAGCTATCGAGAAGCCATCGACGTGCTCGGCCTCGTGATCGCCGCCTTTCCGGACAGGGCCGTCGCCCACCTGAACCTTGGCGACGCGTACGCAGGCCTCGGCGATGCAGTCAAGGCGAAGGCGGCCTACAAGCGCTACGTCGAGCTGATGGAGAGAAGCGGCAAGGGAAAGACTCCCGAGCGCGTGAGGAAGCTCGTGCAGGAGTGAGCCACTCCGGAGCAGTGCATGACCCACCTCCCCCGCACCTGCGTCGCGCTGCTCGTGCTCCTGACCTGCCGCCCCTGGCGGCCGCCGCGACCATCACCGGGAGACTCGACCTCGACGCCCTGCCGGACACGCTCACCTACGGCACCCCGGACGAGGACGGCACCGTCACGCTCACGATCAGGCTGGCCACGGCCGACGGGAGGGGCCGCACGCTCGTCCGGAAGCACGCCGCGTCCGAGGGGCACCTGAGCGTCCGATCCACGACGCCCGGTGAGTTCGTGCTCTTCGAGAAGGGCGACACCGGGGACGCGACGGCGTACTACTCGACGTACCGCTACAACCCGCGCGTCGAGGACTGGCTCCTCGTCAAGTGTCGCCTGATCCCACTCGCAGTCGCCGAAGCCTCTCACGCTCCCCGCTGGCCCACTACGTGCGGTCGGCCGGGCGGATACGGCGTGAGGCAGACGCGTCGCCCGCACGGCGCCGACCTGTGTCGTCGCGGCCTACTCTCGGGCTCGCGTCGGACTCGCCTTCTTCACGACGCCATTGGCGAACCTCCCGGCGAAGAACCCGGTCGACTCGGTCACCGTCGCCAGGACCTCCTCATAGGCCGGCAACGGTTGGACGACGACCCCCAGCTGCAGATACTTCGTCCGATCGAACCCCGCGCTGCGGGTCGCGACAAGCCTCATGCTCGCCGTCCGGTTCTTGGCTTCGTAGCCCAGCACACAGAAGTGAGTCCACAGCTCGGACGCATCGAATCCGAGACGCCGGGACAGCACGGGGATCATCTCCTTGGACGTTCGTGCTCCGTCCAGCTCCTGGAGGTACTTCCCGTGCGAGGCTTCCGTCTCTGACGCTCCTCTCCTCCGGACCCACGTGTCTCGCCGCAGGGCTTCGAGCAGGGAACTCGCGCTGACGAACTCCTCGATGTTCGCCGGCCGGAGCGTACGCAGGTTCACTGCCTGAACCCGGCCGCTCGATCCCGGAGGGCCGCACGCCATCTGCCCGGACTCGACCTTCTCGTACGTGAACAGCTCTCCCGTCAGGGAGAGCGGACTGTGCTGCACTCGCCAATCCAGCGGGCAGCTCGGATCCTCGGCGGTCAGTAGGCCCGACAGGTCCCTGGCGGCGTCGTAGACGACGCTCTTGCCGATCGATGCCAGACCGGGACGGAGGGTGAGGGTCCCCGCCGCTGCGGTGAAGGTCACCGCGGGCGCTGCTCTGCGAAGTTCCTCGAAGCCCGACTCGAGAGCACCTCCCTGGCCGGGAAGGAACGTCGGTCTGTCCGAAGCAGCGGCGGCGACGAAGTATCGCGCCACCGAGCTCTCTGCAGGCCGGTACACCCCGAGCGCAGCCGTCGGCTGCACCGGCGGCTGGCGACCGACGCCTGCGGAGCCTGCCGTCGGCTCGTCCGCCAACGAGGTGCACGCCCAGACCACCAGGACAGCCAATGAACACCCGTATCGAATACTCATGACCTGTGGCCTCACTGATCGGAAACGGGCGCTAGACGCCACTCGCATCGAACTGGAACGAGTTCCTGCCGACGCCTAGCGGCCCTACCGGATTACCGAGCGCGTACCCACGCGGATTGCTGCCCCAGCTGTTCCAACCCGCCACGTAGTTGATCGACTCCGTCAGGTTCGCGTTGCCGACCGCCTGAACCTGGCCCAGGAGCCCGTCGATCAGGAGCTGCTCATGCTGGTCGGTCCAGGCGCTGGGCGCCGAGTTCCAGGCGAGGGCCTGCCCAGCGGGCATGGTTTGAGCGTGGCTGAGCGCGTTTCTCAGGCGCGTCCCGGCACTCCCGCCCGAGATCATGTGAGCGGGGAACCGGATGTGCCACCTCAGGATCATGGCCATGGCTCTCTCGGACGTGAAGACATCTCCAACGGTCACGTTGTTCGCGGCGGCTCCCCAGGGACCCGCGGCGCCCCATGGCGCCGACCTGATGTCCCGGATCCGCATGCGCGCCATGTCCCACATTCTTCTCCGGTATCCCGTGATCGTCCGCCCCGCCATGACGAACCGGTAGTACCAGTGCCACGTCTTGAAGAAGTTCCCCTCAGCCTCGTCGAGCGCCAGTCGCTGGTACGCCCCGTCCTCCTGCTGCAGCGCCAACCAGCCCGCGTACTTCCTGCTGCTCGCGCTGAAGAGGCTCGCGCCGTTTCCCCCGGCCGCGGTCCACTCTTCGTCCGCCTTCACCCCGAAGAACCCGAACGCTTGGTGGAATGCGGCGTGGTCCGCGTGCTTCAGGTACGACAGGTACCCGCACAGCTCACCCTCCGACACAGCTCCGCCGCTGTCCACGATCCCCAGGGTCCAATGACACGGGCCGACGGAGATGAAGGCATTGTCGTACGAGTTCGCGGAGTCGAAGAATCCCAGACACTCCACTTCGGAAACCGCGCGGACGACTCGGAACGTCGATGCTTGCGGCGCAGTCAGCGAACTCGATCCGACGAGCCGGTCGGGAAGCATCTCGCCTTCGGGCCACGTATGTCCGGGGGGTACGCTCCGCGGGCCGCTCCAGGAGAGGTACGAGACGAAGTCGCCGACCACGTGCATGTCGTCGTCATGACGCCCGGCCGGGAGCGCGTAGTACCTGGAGAAGTCGCGGACGTACATCCGCGGCGTCGTCGATGCGATCTCGTCGTGATGCCAGATGTTCTCGGCGAACTTCCCGGAGTGCTGAAACAGCGTAGTGCGGCCGTTGTTGTGAGTATTCCACGCCTCCACGACGACGGGGCACCGCCAGTCATTCTCGAGCCAGTGATTGATCGTTGCGATGGTAGCCGCGTTCGGTTGCCCGCTCACCGGCCCCGTGTACCTCTTCGTGTTCTCGACGCTCTCCAGAGAAGCGACGTAGACGGAGGTCGCCTGGCCCGCCTGCTGACCGAGCTGCGCCACGAGGTGGGCCCCCTGCCTCGCGCTGGCCGGAGCATCGTCACGAACGTGAGCGACGTACTGCATCTTCGCGTAGCACTGGAACTCCCGGACGGCCCATCGAGCACGCCGGTCGAAGTTGTCGTCCGGTTCGCCCACGATCAGGAACCCCAGGGTACGGAGGCTGTCCTTCAGCTGCCTGGTCGTCATCGAGGAACTGTCGACTGAAGTCACATCGAGCGAGGCGATGGCTCCGAGCGCGATGATGGGGTTGTAGTGCCACACGCGAGGCGACGCCGGCAAGGACACGCCCTTCGCCCGCGCCTCCTGCCAGAACAGGTAGGGCTTGATGTGGTCGCTCGGATCGGGCAACCAGAAGCCCCGGTTCTTCAGCGCGCTCACCGCTCGGCCAAGATCGGTGATCCCCCACTCGCCGATGAACTTGCACAGCGCGAACCGGAGCTTCGCGGCGTTCCCGCCTGGGTTCTCGGCGTAGAACTTGACGAGCTCCCCCATGGTCAGGTTCTCGTCCTCCCACATGCCGGCAGGGAACAGCCCCGTGATCTGCGCGCAATCGACGTTGTAGTTGTCGTCCCTGTCCTCCACCACGAGCCACTTCACCGCCGCCATCGACGAGATCTTCACCGTGACGGCCACGGAGTCGCTCGGCGCAAGTCTGTACGGATTGCACTTGAGCTCCTTGCCCTTGAGCTCGGCAGGGACCTCGAACTCCAGCTTCAACCCTTTCTCGGTGAACTCCTTCGAGTACTCCCCGTCGGTCGAGTTCACTCTCCAGCTGATCTTGTTCAACTCCTCGGTCGACGCGTCCTTGTAGCTGCACTTCGTCACCGAGAAGACGATCTTGTCGCCTTCGAACGCCTCCGCCTTGTCGGCACGTACCCCCTGCACGCGGAGCTTCTGGTCTTCGGGATCGAGCGACGCCCAGCCCGTCTCTCCCTCGAGGCTCGTCGGAGGAGCGGCCTGCGGCTCGAAGATGTTCGTCTCCGAGAACATCTCCCAGTGCAGGAGCTTTCCCCGCGACAGCACCGAGCCGTACTCACCGCTCGTCCACAGCACGTCGCCTGCGCCGACGTCACACGCGAACTTGACGACCTCTCCCGACTTGAGCGAGTCCAGATTGGACTTGAGGTCACCCTTTGCGATCCATCTGATGGTCTTGATGGTCTCGTTGTCCGGGGTGAGGGGCAGGTTCTTCAGATGCATGTAGAGGGAGAAGAGCTTCCGCCCCTTGTGCTCGTGCTCGAGGAGGATGAAGTTGCAGCTCCCGTAGTGCTTGTTCGCGAGGCCGCTGTCCTCGGGAAGTCTTGCCGCGATCACCTTCCCGGGGAGGACCGCGAGCACCGGGCTGTCCTTCTCGGGCCTGATGTGCACTCCGCCGTGCCACACCGTGTTCGCCCCGACGGGATAGTAGCCGCCTCCTCTCCCCTTCTCGACGTGGTCGAGGTACTTCTTGATCGTCTTCATGTCGACGTCTGCCGTGAAGCCCAGGTCGATCGGCAGGGAGTACTTCTTCGCTGAGAAATCGAGCGCCCGGTCCCAGTCGAACCCCGAGTTCGGATCCCATCCCCAGCGCTCGACCGGGTTCACGTCCTCGTGGCCAACGATGCGCGCCCGGTCGACCGGGATGCCGTACTTCACGCAGAGGTCGGGCAGCAGCTTCCTGAGCCCGTCGTAGATTCCGTCCTCATAGTCCGCTGCACTCGTCGACCCTGTATGCAGCATCTCGATGCCGATCGAGTAGTTGTTGGGGTCCTTCGACACCTCGTAGTTGATCGGCTGGATCCTCGTCCCGTGCCTGGCGCTCCAGTAAGAGTAGTGCGGCCAGTTCGATCCATCGGCCCGAGCGACGAACGCACGCTCCGCGGCATTGTTCGCCGGCGTAAGGTCCGACTTCAGATACTGCGCGCCGGCGCCATATCCCTCGTACCAGGGAAAGTACCGGAGGTACTTCATCCACTCGAGGGTCCCGGTGTCGTACAGGGCCTGGACGTAGCCCTTGATCCCCGCGTGGTAGGCCCGCTCCGAGTCCTTCGCGTACTGAACGATCGACCCGTCCTTCTTGATGAGGTAGTGGGCGCTTCGCGGATCAGATGCGTTCATGAACGCATTGTGAACCGGCGTGAAGCTGTTGTTTCCCGTGATGTGGAGGACGATGTGCGTCGGCTTGGAGATGGTGCCGGGCCGACTGTTCTTGTTGGGAGTGGGAAAGCGATTACCGGCTTCGACCAGTTCGTTCCAGTCCGTCCAGCTGCTCATCGATCACTCCAGCGTCAGAAGAATCACCTTGGCTTCGTGCTTCCCCGGCGGGAGGTCATTGCCCTTGCAGATCTCGGGGCAGCCAGGATCACACTCGGACTGGCGGAGTCCCACGACGTGGCGACCCTCGAGCTTGAACGAGCGAAACGAGGCGCTGACGTGGCAGCCGCTCTCGCCGCCAAGGTCCCCGACGGCGGTCGCCCGGGAGGCGATGGGGGTTCGATTCGCGCCGACGGCCACGACCCTTACCAGCTGGCGGTCGACGCCGGTGGCGTACCTCAGCAGGACGTACGGGTCCTTCTTCGCTCCAGCGGTGAGCTCCACCAGGCTCGGGATCGAGCATGTATCGCCCGCGCAGGTCCAGCCATCTCCTTCGAGCGGAAAGCCCTCAGGCTTGCCGATGAACCGCCGCGTCGCCTTGTCGAAGACGACGATCTGCAGCAGCTTCAACGCGCCTGCCGGGCTCCGCGGGGCGGGGGACGTCGCCCACCTCCGGACGTCCCGCTCGGTTGTCAGGAACACCTCGAATGCGATCGCGAGGTGGGCTTCGCCGACGGGCTGAACTCGCGCGTCGGCGACACGGATGAAGCCATGGCGGCCCCGCAGGGAGACCGGATAGACGATCTCCACCGACTCGGTCGAGCCGAACACCCCGCCAAGCTCCTGCGTGGAGGCGCCGGGGAACAGCTTGAGCAGCAACTCCGCCGCCCGCGGGTTCTCGGGCGTGGAAGCGGTGGTCGTCGGGCACTGGAACGCGAGGACGACAGCTGCGAGGTAGGCAGTGGCCTTCATGTTCACGCCCCAGGGCACTCCGTGATTGAACGAACCCGGCCCGGACTCTCGAGGGCATGTTGAGCTCCGTCCGGAGTCAGGCCATCGAGCGTGACCGCGATCCGTGCGCGCATGACTCGTCCTTTCGCGACTCATCCACCTCGCGGGCCAGGTGCGTAGGCTGCGTTCGGACGTCGGCCTCCCCCTAGGCAGATGCGACGATCCGAGCGTACCGAACGAGCACCGGGCGAGCAAGCGCTCCGCGGCCGGTGCCAGCCCGTCCGCGTGTTGCTGCTTGGGCGGCGCTCTGCCGCGCGCCTTCTCCGCCCTCAGCCTGCTGTCGCTTCCGTCCGCGCTGGCCGCCGACGCTGCCGATCCGAGCGGCGCGTATACCGGCTTCGGCGGCGGCGATCTGGCCTTGATGGTCCCCGGGAAGAAGGCGGTCGCGGTGTACTGGGGCGAGCACCTGACGGCAGGAGATCGGAGCTGCTCGTGCCAGTACTCGTTCGAGAAAGGCACGGACGGTTCGTGGAGGTCGACAGCGGGCGACGGCGTGACGATGCGGCTCGATGCAACGGGCATCGAGATCGATGACAACGAGCTCGGATGCTGCGGCTCCGGCGCTCCGGCGCCGTCCGCGCGGTACTCCGACGGCCGGCCACCAGAGACGTGCGAGGTGGTAGGGACCAGGATCCGCAGGCCTCGGCGATGCAGCCAAGGCGAAGGCGGCCTACGAGCGGTACGTCGAGCTGATGGAGAGGATCATCCCCGAGCGCGTGAGGGAGCTCGTGCAGCAGCGACGGAAGCCGCGAGCGAACGCCGGACGCGGCTGACAGGTGAGCTCGCCGAGCTTCACGACCGCCTGACGGCGCTCCACCGGGCGCAGAAGCTCGCGACGCTGCCGCCCTCCGACTCCGAGGACACGTGGCTCGCGGAGCTCGTCCAGAACGTCCCCGTGACCGGGGAGACGTCGAGGCGTACAACAACATCGGCGAGCGCCAAGCGTACTGAACGGGCGCCGGCCGAGCAAGCCGCGGCCGCGCCAACTCCGTAGCTCGCGGGAGCGCCTCAGCGCCTGCGCCGCCGCGCCTTCTCCGCCCCGAGCTTCTTCCCGTTCCACTCCTTGCCGTCGAGCGCGGCCACGGCCGCGTCGAGCGTCTCGGGCTTCACGTACAGGAAGCTGTGCGCGCGGCGGACCTCGACATCCTCGAGCGCCGCCTCGGGGGCGAGCGCCGCGACGGCCTCTCGCACCTTGGCGACGTCCGCGCCGTCCTGCTCGCCCAGGGTGAAGAAGATCTTGCCGCGCGCCGGGCGCGGCGCCTCGGCGGTGGACACGACCTCCACCTCCATGGACGGCGTCGCCGGGGCCTCGGACTCGGCGGCGTCCAGCGCGGCGCGCGCGCGGGCGCGAACGCCGTCGCCGGCCTCGCGCCGCTCACGGCC
>JAEYOU010000524.1 GCA_023411405.1 Pseudomonadota bacterium
GCGCGAGGGCGGGGAGGAGGAGGGTCGTGGCGAGGAGCGTTCGCATGGAGTGGCCCTTCGGGTCCGGCTACTTACCAGGGGTGATCGAGTACTCGGTGGAGACCGTCTGCCCTGCGCGTTCGAGGTCGATGGTGACGCGGGCGGACTCCCGCAGCTTGGTGTAGAGCTCGAGCGCCTTCTCGGGCGAGTTCATCTCGAAGCCGTTGATCCGCGAGATCACGTCGCCGTTCTGGATGCCGATGGCGGAGTAGAGCGACCCGGGCCGGATCGAGAACAGCTTGAACCCGTTCGCCTGGCCGTTCTTGAACGACGGGACGATCCGGGCGTCCATGGCGATCTTGCTCATGTCGCTGAGCGTGCTGTCGATGACGGACCGATCGATCTCGTAGCGGTTCGGGCCGACGTTCCGCACCCCCGCGACCGCGTTCGTGGGCGGGGGCGGGACCGGCGCGGTGCCGACGCTGACCGGACCGCCGGTGTACCCGCCGCCCCCCTCGCCCGTGGCTTCACCCTCGATGTACTCCTTGGTGCCGCCGTTGCAGACGATCGCGACCAGGCGGAAGGCGTTGCCGGTGATGTCGTCCCCGGCGCGGAGGCGCCGCAGCCCGAGGAACTTGGCGCCCTGGTACTCCTCGCCGACGCCGAGCACCCGCGTCTCGCGCGTGTTGAGGTCGGCGATGCTCGCGAGCGAGTTGCGGGGGACCTCGGCCTGCACCCCGACGACGAGCGCGAGGCGCAGCTCCGAGCGGACGGGCTCCGCGGCCGCGTCGTTGCAGTTCTGCGGGCGCGTGGGCGCCGGCGCCTGCTCCTCGGCCTGCACCACGGCCGGCGGCTCGGTCCCGATCAGGCGGTAGAGCTTCTTGTCGTCGAGCTCCGCCGGCGGCACGACGCGCGACGGGGCGGCGGCAGGGACGGAGAGGTCCGCCCGCGGGCGCGGCCGGATCTGCGCTCCCACGAGCGTGTTGACCATCTTGGCCGTGAACCAGGCCCCCAGGAACAGGAGGAGCAGGTTCGCCGTCCAGGCGTACTTTCGGAAGAAGAGGTCGAGCATGGGAGCGGGCCCAGGGGACCGAGGGAGCAACCGACGTGCCACCTCGGCCCCGGTCCACCCCGATCCCAACCTGCCGTCGGCATGCGGAAATCCCGGGGGCGCTCCCGTTCTTCCCCGGCCTCCGTCCGGGGTGCTGCCAATCTGGCAAACCCGCCGCGCGCAGCGCACAGGCTTCGCCATTTTGGCATCGGCCGTCGCGGCGATATCAGGGCCGGCGGAGCTCGGACGGTCGGTGAATCCCGCGGCCGCCGCCTCTCGCGTTCAGCTCAGGAGGTCTTCTCGTCGGCGCCGCTCGCCCCCGGCTCGACGAGCTTCCCTTCCTCGTCGCGATCGAGCTTCCGGTAGATCGTCCGGGCGGCGATGCCGAGGATCTGCGCCGCGAGGTTCTTGTCCCCGTGCGTCTGGCGCAGCGTCTCCTTGATCACCAGCCGCTCGATCTCCTCCATCGTGGTGCCGAGCGGGACGACGAGCGCCGCGGGCATGGGCTGCGGGCGCTCCTGGGTGCCGGCGTGGACGCTGGCGTGCGCGCGGATCCCCTCGGGGAGGTCGGCGACGTCCACGGTCTCGCCGCGGCAGAGGATCACGGCCCGCTCCACCGCGTGCAAGAGCTCGCGGACGTTGCCCGGCCAGGGGTAGGTCTCGAGCGCCGCCAGCGCACCCGCGGTGAAGCCGGTCACGCGCTTCCCGTTCTTCTCCGCGGCGCGCCGCAGGAACGCGACCGCGAGCGGCGCGACGTCCTCGCGCCGGTCGCGGAGGGGCGGGAGCCGGAGCGAGACGACGTCGAGCCGGTAGAAGAGGTCCTCGCGGAAGCGCCCGGCCTTCACCTCCGCGGACAGCGCGCGGTTCGTCGCGGCGACGACCCGCACGTCCACCCGGACGCTCTCCGTGCCCCCCACGCGCTCCAGCACGCCGTCCTGCAGGAACCGGAGGAGCTTGACCTGGAGGAGGAGCGGGAGCTCCGCCACCTCGTCGAGGAACAGCGTCCCGCCCCGGGCCCGCTCGAACCGCCCCTCCTTGCGGGCCACCGCCCCCGTGAACGCGCCGCGCTCGTGGCCGAAGAGCTCCGACTCGAGCAGGCCCTCGGGGATGGCGCCGCAGTTGATCGGGACGAACGGCCCGGGCGCGCGCGGGGAGAGGTCGTGCACGAGGCGCGCGGCGAGCTCCTTGCCCGTCCCGCTCTCGCCCGTGAGGAGCACGGTGGCCGAGGTCGGCGCCACCTGCCGGAGCGCCTCGAGGACGGCGCGGAACGCCGGCGCGTCGCCCAGCAGGCCGCCGCTCTCGCCCGGCGCGAGCGCGGTGAGCCGCGCGCGGAGCGCCTGGTTCTCCGCCACCAGCGAGGCGCGCTCCAGCGCCTGCCGCACGGTCTTCACGATCGCGTGGCGCTTCACCGGCTTGGTGATGAAGTCGTAGGCGCCCTGCTTCATCGCGGCGACCGCCGACTCGACCGTGCCGTACGCGGTCATGAGCACGACCTCGGTCCCGGGCGCGAGGGTCCGCACGGCGCGGAGGAGCTCCTCGCCGGACATCCCGGGCATCATGAGGTCGGTGACGACCACCGCGACGCGCTCGCGGCGGAGCACGTCGAGCGCCGCGGCGCCGCTCGAGGCGAGCGCGACCCGCCACCCCTCGCGCTCGAAGATCTTCCCGAGCGACTCGAGGTTGGGCGCCTCGTCGTCCACGACGAGGATGAGCGGCGGGGTCGCGGCCACGGGGGGAGGATACGCGAAGCGGGCGCCGCTCGCCCGCGCGAGGAGCAGCAGCCCGGGGCGGCGGCCCGGCCGGGCCCCGCGTCAGCGGAGCCCGAGGGCGGCGCGGAGCTCGTCCCCGAAGAGGATCACCGCGCCGGCGGCGGCGAGCACCAGGAAGGCGGTCACGAGCACGTACTCGCGGACGCCTTCCCGGGACGGGGCACGCCCCTGGTCGAGCCGATGGCGCTGACCGCTCACCGGAAGGCCGCCGGAGGGGAGCTACTCCGCCTTGGCCTCGGCGGGCGCGTCGGCGGCGGGAGCGGCGTCGGCCTTCTTCGACTTGCCGGCCTTCGCCCGCTTGGCGGCGCGGTTCTCCTTGGGCGCCTCGGCCTTGGCGGGCGCGGGCTTCGGCGCCTCCGCCTTCTTCGGCGCGGGGGCGGCGGGCTGCGCGCCGTAGCGGTTCTTGAACTTCTCGATCCGGCCCGCGGTGTCCATGATCTTCTGCTTGCCCGTGAAGAACGGGTGGCACTGCGCGCAGATCTCGATGTGGAAGTCGCCGCGGACGGACCGGGTCTCGATCGTGTTCCCGCAGGCGCAGAGGACCTTGGCCGGCTTGTAGTCGGGGTGAATCCCGGGCTTCATGGCTTTGCCTTTCGAGCCGCTTGCACCGCGGAGGGGCGATGGTCCGGGCTCGGCTGTGAGGGGCCCCGATCTAGTCGGATCGGGGGGTTGCGTCAAGGGCGGCGCGGCCCGCTCCCCCGGCTACTTCCCGCCGCCGACCATCATCCTGAAGAACTCGTCGTGGTTCTTCACCTGGCGGAACTTGTCGAGGATGAACTTCATCGCCTCGACGTTGTCGAGCCCGTTCAGGATGGTCTGGCGGAGGATGTAGATCTTCGAGAGCCAGTCGGTGGGGAGGAGCAGCTCCTCCTTGCGCGTGCCGCTCTTCCCGATGTCCATGCAGGGGAAGATGCGCTTCTCCATCAGCTTGCGGTCGAGGACGATCTCGGAGTTCCCGGTGCCCTTGAACTCCTCGAAGATCACCTCGTCCATGCGGCTGCCGGTGTCGACGAGCGCGGTGCCGATGATCGTGAGCGAGCCGCCCTCCTCGATGTTGCGCGCCGCGCCGAAGAACCGCTTCGGCTTGTGGAGGGCGTTCGAGTCCACGCCGCCGGAGAGGATCTTGCCGGAGGGCGGGACGACCGAGTTGTAGGCGCGGGCGAGGCGGGTGATCGAGTCGAGGAGGATCACCACGTCGCGCTTGTGCTCCACGAGCCGGCGCGCCTTCTCGATGACCATCTCCGCGACCTGCACGTGGCGGGTGGCGGGCTCGTCGAAGGTAGAGGCCACGACCTCGCCCTTCACCGTCCGCTCCATGTCCGTGACCTCCTCGGGCCGCTCGTCGATGAGCAGCACGATGAGCGTGACGTCGGGGTGGTTGGCGGTGATGGCGTGAGCCATGTTCTGGAGGAGGACCGTCTTGCCGGCGCGCGGCGGCGAGACGATCAGGCAGCGCTGCCCCTTGCCGATCGGCGAGAAGAGATCCACGACCCGCGTCGTCATCTCCCCCGCCTCGTGCTCGAGGTGGAGGCGCTCGGTCGGGTAGAGCGGGGTGAGGTTGTCGAAGAGGACCTTGGCCTGGTTCTCCTCGGGCGGCTCGCCGTTGATCGAGTCCACCTTGAGGAGCGCGAAGTACCGCTCGCCGTCCTTGGGCTGGCGCACGGTGCCCCGGACCGTGTCGCCGGTCCGCAGGTTGAACCGCCGGATCTGCGACGGGGACACGTAGATGTCGTCGGGCCCCGGCAGGTAGGAGAAGTCGGGGCTGCGGAGGAAGCCGAACCCGTCGGGCAGGACCTCCAGCGTGCCCTCCCCGCCCACCTCCATCTCCTCCTTCGCCTCCTCCGCGGCCTTCGACTGCGCCTGGAGGATCGCGAAGATGAGGTCCTGCTTCTTCATGGCCCCGGCGGCCTCGATGTTGAGGTCGCGCGCCAGCTTCGCGAGCTCGGCCACCTTCTTGTGCTTGAGCTCGGCGATGTCGGACGGGGCGTGCGTGGCGGTGGGTGCGGCGGCGGGCATGTCGGGTCTCGGAGGGGGAGCGGGTCGCCCGTCGGAGGAGAGGTGCTGCGAGGGATTCCGGGGGGACCAGCGGAGGAGGTGGAAAACGTATGCAACAACGTGGGGCGCTGTCAACGTGACGGAACGGGGACCCGCGCGCCAGCGGCCTGTCGCATGAACGCGGGGTGCAGGGGCGCCCTAGGAGCGCAATGCCCGGGCGGGGTAACATGCTCGCAGCAGGTCGGAGGGAATGATCCGCCCATGAGCCAGGCGATCGACGCGGTCCTCGCAGGTACGAAGGGGTTCGCGGTGGCGCTGCTGGCGCCGCTGACCGCGCGGATCGGGAACCGCCCGCGGGTCGCGGGCGATCCGAGCCAGGTGCTCGGGCTGTGCAGCGGGCCATCCGCCCTCGCCGTCGTCGAGTTCCTGGGCGAGGGATCGCTCCCCACGATCCAGGCGCTGGTCCGCGACGGGCGCGGGCTGCGGATCGTGGCGGGCGTCCCGGTGGCCCACGCCGGCGCCGAGGGGACGCTCCGCGCGCTCGGCGTCGAGGTCGGCCGCTGGGACGGCAAGACGGACGGCGTGATCTCCGCCGTGGAGCGGGCCGTGGCGGCGATGGCCGCCCCGCAGTCCGCGCCGGCCAGGCC
>JAEYOU010000614.1 GCA_023411405.1 Pseudomonadota bacterium
GGCGAGCACCGGGCGGACGCCCACCGCGCCCGCGCCGAGGAGGAACCGCACCGCCGCGTCGAGCGCCGCCCGGTCGAGCACGAGCTCCGCCTTCTCGCCCCGGACCGTCGGGGGCGGCGCGGGCAGATCCTTGAGGAGACGGGAGAACTCGAGCTCGCCGAAGAGCTTCCGGGTGCGGGCCTCGTCGAGCGGCTGCCGCGCGAACGACTCGGGCGCGTACGGCAGCTCGAGATCGCAGCGGAGCGAGACGAGCGCGCGGTTGAGGCGGATGCGGTCGGCGTTCGCGGCGATCCTGGCCTTGAGCTTCTCGCCACCGCGCGAGACGGCCCTGGGGATCTCGTCCTGCCGCCCCAGCAGCTCCTCGATGGTCCCGAAGTGGCGCACCAGCGCGGCGGCGGTCACCTCCCCCACCCCCGGGATGCCGGGGACGTCGTCGATCTTGTCGCCCAGGATGGCCATGTACTCGACCACCTGGTCCGGGCGGACGCCGAGCTTCTTCTCGACCTCGGCCGGGCCCGTCCACCCGCCGCGCCCGCTCGCCTCGGCCATCGGGTCGTAGAGCGTGATCCGGTCGTTCACGAGCTGGCCGAAGTCCTTGTCGCCCGTCACCACCACGACCTGCCAGCCCATCGCGTGCGCCCGGCGGGCCAACGTGCCGATGACGTCGTCGGCCTCCACCCCCTCCTCCTCGACCACCGGGACCCGCAGCGCCCGGGCGACGTCGCGCACGAGCGGGAACTGCGGCTTGAGATCGTCGGGCGCCTCGGGGCGGCTCGCCTTGTACCCCGGGTCCAGGTCGTGGCGGAAGGTCCGGCGGGCGGCGTCGAACACGAGCGCCACGTGCGTGGGCTCGCGCTCGCGGAGCGCCTTGAGGAGCATCGTGGTGAAGCCGTAGACGGCGTGGGTCGGGACGCCCTTCGTGGTCGTGAGGGGCGGGAGCGCGTGGTACGCGCGGAAGATGAAGCCCGAGCCGTCGATGAGCGTCAGGGTGGGCATGCGCCCCGCACGATAGCCGCGCGGGGCGAGGCCGGCAGCGGGAAAAGCGTGCCCGCACCCCTCACCGCAGCAGGCAGCGGATCCGTTCGGCGCAGATGAAGTACTCGTCGCCGTCCTCGATGCGGCGGCGCTCCACGCGGGCCCGCCGGTGCCAGGTCCCGTTGGCCGAGTTGAGGTCCTCGATCGCCCAGCCCTCGCCGTCGCGCACGATCGCGGCGTGCTCGCGCGAGACCTTGCTGCTGTCGATGACGAGATCGCAGTCGCGGCCGCGCCCGATGACGAACCGTTCGCCCGAGACCGGGAGCTCGGTCCCGTCCTCGCGGACGACGACGAGCGCGTGCACGCGCCCCTCGACCGGCCCCGACGGGATGGGCGGCGGCGCCTCGCGCGCGCGCACCTCCCGCTCCAGGCGCGCGGCGGTCTCCAGCACCTGCTCGGCGACGGCGCGCTGCGCGCTCTCGCTCTCGGGCGCGGGCGCGGCCCCGGCGAGCTCCCGGCGAGGCTGCGGGAGGCCGGCAGGGAGGAGGTACCCGTTCAACCGGGCGAACACGTGCATCGCCTCGTTGACGAGCGCTTCGCGGTCCGAGCCCATCTCCTCGGCCATGCGGCCGTAGAGGTCCCAAAGGTGATCGGCGAGCGCCAGGTCGCGGACGGACTTCACGTCACCTCCCACACTGTACGTGAGGGGTAACGTTACCAGACGGGCCGCGCCCGGAGGAAGGGGCGCGCGCTACCGCAGGACCCGCGTGTTGCCGTTGTCGCGCGCCGTCGTGAGATCGAGCACCAGGTTCCCTACATAGGGGACGAAGAACCTGTAGCGCTCGTCGGCCTTGTCCCAGATCGGCTTCTCCGTCCGGTCGAAGTAGGCGCCGCCGGTCGGCGAAGTCGCCGGCCCGTCGTTGCCGCCCCCGCCGTACCGCGACGCCGGGACCCGCCCGCTGCGCGTGCGGAAGGTGACGCGCGTGTCGCGCACCAGGAGCTGCCCGGACGCGCCGGGGAGCTGCTTCCAGCCGAGCGAGAACGCGAGGGCCGGACCCTCGGGCGGCGGGAACGGCTGGTCCGCCTCGGCCTGGGTGTCCGGCCACGCGAAGTCGGGGAAGCGGTCCCGGCAGTACGTCCCGCTCGTGCCCTCGTAGCAGTGGATCGACGTGAGGTGAAGCCGCCGCGCGCGCCGCGCGATCGCCGCCCGCTCGCAGCCCGTCCGGCACGTGCCCTCGCAGACCGGCACGCCGGCCGGAGTCGAGGGGTACGGGATGAGCGGGCAGTCCGCGACCAGCGCCGCCTCGTCCTCGTTCGAGAGGGCGAACGTGGGAGACGCCGCCGGCGCGTCGGGGCTCGAGATCGCGCGCCCGGCATAGCCGGTGGCGGCGCCGACGACGACGAGCTCCTCGGCGCCCGGCGCCCCGCTCCCGGCGCGGACCCGGGCCTGGCGTGCGCCGGGGAGCTGCGCCCAGCACCCGGCGTACTCCTCCGAGAGCCACGGTCCGTGCGTCTCGTCGTCACACTCCGTGATCGCACCGCGCGCGATGGGGACGCAGTCGCCCGGCTGCACCACGAGCGAGCCGCCGGGGTGGAGCGCGTCCGGCGGAGAGATGGCGATGACCTTGCCTTCGATGGGCGCCTGCGGCGTCCCGGACGTGGACGTCGTCTCGGGGCACGCGGGCGTGTCGCTCCCGGCGCGGCGGGTCGTCCAGAGCTCGACAATGTCCCCTACGCGGACCCCGTACGCCGGGTCGTGGACGTTCACGACCTGCGTCGGCGTGGTCGCGCCGGGCGGCAGGTGCTGGAACGCGATCCGCAGCGTGCCGGCCCCCGCGTCCTCCACCTGCACGGCGCGCGAGGCGGCGAAGTCCGGGAGGTACCCCTGGAACGTCACCGTCCAGTCGTCGGTCGGGGTGTACCCCGGCGTGAGCTGGAAGTACGTCGCCGCGTTGGCGGTGGGATCCCACGCGAGGACGCTCCCGGAGGGCGGATAGAACCCGATCCGCGGGAGGACCGACGAGCTCGGCCGGAAGGACGAGACCCCGGTCCCCGACCCCTGCGCGAGCTCGTAGACGGCGCTGGGGGTCTCCCAGCGGGCGAGGTCGGCGAAGTAGCTCCGCCCATCCTCGCTCGGCAGCAGCAACACGCCGGTGGTGACCCGCGGCGTGTTCGGGTTCACGATCATGAACGGAGCAGGCGCCTCGGAGTCGGCGCCCGGCGGCCGGACGTTGTCGCTCGAGGGCGGGTGCGCAGCGGGCGGGCCGACGATCATCGCGACCGGGCGGGAAGGGAGGGTGATCGGGGAGAGGTACCGCTTCGGCGTCTGCCCCTCGTTCCAGGGATCCTCGAGGACGTCCCCCGCCTCCGGATCGAGGACGGCGATGCCACAGGCGACGTCGGTGGTCGGCCCGCAGGCGCCCGGATCGCGCCACGCGTACACGCGCGCCGACGCGTCCTCCTGGAACGCCTGCTCCAGCTCGGCCGCGGGCGTCTGCGCGTACTGGTCGTACGTGCCTCGCCACTCGAGCGCGCGCTCGCGCAGCGTGAAGGCGGCGACGAGCCGCGTGGGCGCCTTGGCGTCGATGGCGGTCACCGTGAGCGGGGGCGGAGTGCCCCGGAGGTCGATGCGGGCGACGCCGAAGACGCCGCCGACGATCGGATCGATGCTGGCCGCGTACGCGTACCGCGCGTCCCGCGGGTCGACCGCCAGCGAGAGCCCCTGGAACTCGACGTCGACGACGGCGACGGGCGCAGCGCCGACCGAGGCGGCGCTGCCGGTGGTCTCGGGATCGCCGGTCCACTCGTACTCGACGACGGCGATCTGCGGTGACGCCGCCGGGGCTCCGGCGAGCGCCGCGACGACGCGGACCCGGTCCGGCAGCACGGCCCCACCCGCGTCCACGGCGGGCGCGGCGACCAGGGCGAGGATCTCGCTCCCGAGGTCGACCGGGGCCTCGTCCGCGAGCCCGGGCGCCGTGGGGCGGTCGGCGACGCTCCCGTCCGC
>JAEYOU010000532.1 GCA_023411405.1 Pseudomonadota bacterium
CGCCACGCGCGCGCCCGGCGCCAGGTTGAGCTGACCGTCGACGACGACGACCTCGCCGGCCTCGACGCCGCGCGCGATCACGGTGTCGCGCGCGTCCGTCTGGCCGAGCTCGACCGTGCGCAGCGCGACCTTCTCGTCCTCGCCCACGACGAACACCGTCGGCCCACCCTGCGCGGTGACCACGGCCGCGCTCGGCACCACGACGGCGCCGCGCTGGACGTCGAGCTGGAGCCGCACGTTCACGAACTGCCCGGGCCAGAGCGCCTGGTCCTCGTTGGCGAACAGGGCGCGGGCCTCGATCGTCCCCGCGGCGGGATCGACGGCGCTGTCGAGGAAGGTGAGCGTGCCCTGGCGCGCGACGCCGCCCGCCTCGGCCTCCACCGCCATGCGCCCGAGCCCCGCGCGGAGATCGCGGACGTGCGCCTCGGGGACGCGGAAGGAGACGAGCACCGGGCGGACGCGCGTGATCACGACGAGCGGGTCGGCCTGGTTCGCCTGCACGACGTTCCCGCGCTGCACGAGGATGGCCCCGGTGCGGCCGTCGATCGGGGAGGTGACGAGGCACCGCGAGAGGTCGAGCGCGGCGCGCTGCATCGCCGCCTCCTGCGCCTCGACCTCGCTGGCGAGCGACCGCGCGTTTGCCATCGCGGTGTCGCGCTGCTGCGCCGACACGAAGCCGCCCTCCCGCAGCGTGTCGTAGCGGCCGGCGTCCTCCTGGGCGTTGGCGGAGAGCTGGCGCGCGCGGGAGAGCGCGGCGCGGGCCTGCGCGAGCGCCGCCTCGTACGGCCGCGGGTCGATCCGGAACAGGCGCTGGCCGGCGCGGACCTCGGTCCCGGGCTCGAAGTAGACGTCGACGATCGGGCCGGTCACCAGCGGGCGCAGGGACACGGTCGCGTCGGGGAGGACCGTGCCCACGGCCGGGAGGGCGCGCGCGACGTCGCGGACCTCTGCGGTCGCCACGCGCACCGGCGTCGGCGGCCGCGCGGGCGGCGCCTTCGCCGCCCCGTCGCCGCAGGCGGCAGTGAGGAGCGCGGGGAGCACCAGGGCGGCGAGATGACGTGAAGGCACAGTTGCGAAAGCTAGCCTGGTCTCCGGCCCGTCACAACCCAAAGTGGGCCGGCGCGAGCCCCTTCCACACGCAGTACGCGCGCAGCTCGCGCTTCACCATCGACCAGGCCACCGCGAGCAGCAGGAGGTCGTCGGCCCACCCGGCGGGTGCGAGGAAGTCGGGGACGAGGTCGAGCGGTGAGACGACGTAGGCGCCCGCGGCGAGCAGGGCGGCGAGCGCCTTCGGGGACACGCGCCGGTAGCTCCCGTCGGCCGCGTCGCGCAGCACCATCCAGAAGAGCCGCAGCCGGGCGCGCAGCCTTCCGGGGCTGGCGCGCGCCCACCACGGGGGCCGGTGGAGGAACGCGCCCAGGCGCGACGCGCGCTCCGGCAGCGCCTCCGGCGTGATGTCCCGCGCCGCGGCGGCGAGCTCGCGCGCCGCGGCGTCGCGGCAGGAGAGGCACCCGGCGTTCGAGCCCTGCGGGCGGCCACAGGCGGGGCAGCGTCTCGGTCCCATATGCACCCGATCTTGCCACGCGCGCGCGCCGGGGCGAGGCGACTTCGGGGGGGCTTCACCCCGCGCGGCCGCGGACGGCGTCCTCGGTGTCGGCCTCCGCGCCGACCACCTCGTGGAACCGGTGGTAGTCGAGGACGCGCCGGCCGTCCGGGAGGACGGCGGCGATGGGCGCGAACCGGGAGCCCCAGCGGAGCCGCTTCGCCGGATAGACGTGGCGCGCGTGGATCGCGCGGAGGAGCTGCTCGTCGGTGCCGCTGAAGATGACGAGGAGCTCGGCGTCCGCGGCGGCGAGCGACTCCGCGGTCTCGCCCCAGAGCGGGCTGCGGCGGTCGATCTCGTGGGCGACGGTCCAGGCGTGCTCGAAGATCGGCGTCTCCGCGCGCACGAGCGGCAGGTCGTGCGCGCGGCGGACGAGCTCGCCGTCCTGGTCCCGCTCGTTGCGGACGAGGAGGAGCGAGGTGCGGGCGTCCACGACGTGGCCGCCGCGCTTGTTGGCCATCCGGAAGTGCAGGACCTTGACGCCACGGCCCTGCGGCGCGATGGCGGCGACGTCGCTGAACAGGACGAGCGCCTTCAGCATGGAGAACTTGGCGACGACGATGCCCGCCCCGACGACCATCTCCGCCCAGCGGACGAAGCCGTCCAGCGAGCTGACGAACCGCCGGAGGAGCGCCCACGGCTCGACGGCCACCGCGTCGGCGCCCGCGCCCTTCATCCACGCCACGAGCGCCTCCATCACCGTGCCGGGCGGGACGCTGCCGGCGCCCTGGAGGCTCCAGTGGGCGACCTCGAAGGTCACGCGGGTCAGGAAGTACACGGCCGCGTAGACGAGGAGGAGCTGGCGCCAGGACCCCGTGACGAGGCGGTGGTACAGGTCCGAGGCGGCGCTCCGGCGGAAGCCCCGCACCACCGTCTCTTGCCCCACGCGGCCGAAGACGCGCGTCTGCCCGAGGTCGCCCATGGCGGGCGAATCTTACGCCCGCCATGGGCCGGGGAGCACGTTCGGCGTGGCGCGCGCCGCTCACATGCACCCACCCCGGGCCGCGGCGCGTGGGCGACCGCTCACGAGGGGGTGAGCAGCGCGGCCGGGCGGTCGCGCACGATCGCGAGCGGCGGGCGGGCGCCGCGTCCGGTGGCGCCGACCCTGCGCGCGGGCAGCGAGCTGGGCTCGGCCCCCGGGTCGTGCACCACGACCGCCGGACCGAGGATCGCCTCGACGTGCGCGAGGTGCTCGCGCCAGTCGAGATCCTCGACGAAGTGGATCCCACGCCTGCGGCCGAGCTGGGCCCACCCGGCGAGGACGCCCGCGGCGACCTGGAGCTGCGTGGCGTTCGTGCCGAACGGGGCCGCGGCGCGCGCGTCCACGTCGTAGCCGATCCAGAGCTCGCCGAACCGGCGGCTCCCGAGGAGGACGCCGACGCGATCCCCGCCGCCCTGGCCGGCGCCGTGCGGCGGGAACATGC
>JAEYOU010000092.1 GCA_023411405.1 Pseudomonadota bacterium
TCGCCGAGGCGGGCGGCGGCCCCGCGGAGCTCGCCGCCCACCTCCGCGCCCTCGCGGCGCGCCCGCCGCGCGAGCCGGAGGCCGCGCTCGAGGACGCCGACGCGGTCGCGCTCCTCACGATCCACCAGGCGAAGGGGCTCGAGTGGCCGGTGGTGTTCGTGCCGGAGCTCGGCGCCACGCCGCGGAGCGATGCGCGCCAGGCCCTGCTCGACGCCGCGGGCCGGCTCTGCACCGCCCTCGTGGATCCCGTCCGCGAGGAGCTCGTCAAGACCGCGTCGGTCGACCGTGCGCGCCAGTGGGATCGGCGCGCGAACGACGCCGAGTCGCGGCGCCTCCTGTACGTGGCCCTCACGCGGGCGCGCGATCACCTCGTGCTCTCGGGGGAGGGGAAGCCGCAGAGCTGGCGAGGCATGGTGGAGGCGGCGCTCGCGGGGACGAAGGAGCTGATCCGCAGGGTCCCCTACGCCACGGTCACTCCCACGGCCACGGCCACAGCCACGGCCACGGCCACGGATACCGCCACCGCCTCCCTCCTCCCTCCCGTCCTCCCGGGGCCCCCTCCGCTCGCCGCCGTCCGCATCGCCGTCACCGCGCTCGCCGAGTACGCGCGCTGCCCGCGGCGCCATCTCCTCGGGCGTGTGCTCGGGATCCCCGAGCCGCGGGGAGACTCCGCGCCCCCGGCCGACGACCCCGCCCGCGCGACGGAGCGCGGCACGCTCGCGCACGCGATGCTCGCCGAGGCCGATCTCTCCGCCCCGCCGCTCGAGCGGCGTACGCTCCTCGCCGCGGTGGCGACCCGGCGCGGCTACGACCCGCAGAGCCCGGGGGTCCGGCGGATCCTGTCCGAGGTGCTCGCGTTCGCGGAGTCCCCCGCCGGCAGAGGCCTCGCCCAGGCGGCGCGGGAAGGGCGCCTCTCGCGCGAGGTGCCGTTCCTGCTCCGGCTCGACGGCGCCGGCGCGACGTCGGTGTACCTCGTCGGCGCCCTCGACGCGCTGGTCCGCGGGCCGGCGAAGGACGAGCTCACCGTCATCGACTACAAGTACGCCACCCCGCGCCCCGAGTCCGCCGAGCGGTACCGGCTCCAGCTCTCCGCCTACGCGCTGGCCGCCTCGCGCGCGTTCCCGCGGCTCCGGGTGCGCGCCGCCCTCCAGTTCCTCCGCGGCGATCTCCGGACCCTCGATCTCACCCCGGGTCCGGCCGAGCTCCGTCGGTTCGAGGAGCTCGCGCCGCGCCTCGCGGGCGAGCTCGCCGCGCAGCGGGCGCCGGCGCCCGAGGAGCTCGGGCGCGACGCCGCGCGGTGCAGCGCGGAGGGATGCGGGTATGTCGGGAGGTGCTTCGTGTCGAGGGCATAGACCGCGCAGCGCGGGGGAGGGACGCAGTCCCTCCACGCTGGGTCGCGCGCGAGCCCGAAGGGCGAAGCGCGCCGGGACCCAGCGCAGCAGGGGTGGGGCCCCGACGGCTCCGCCGGCGGGGCGGGGGCGCAGCCCCCGTTCTAAGGGTGTCTCGTGGGATTGGCCCCCGTCTCGACCGCCTCCTTGCCCAGATCTCCCCGGTGCCGCACGTCATCCGTGAAGAGCCCGAACCGCGCGCTCCCCTCGCCGAACTCGCGCAACACCGCCGACGGGCTCTGGTAGATGCGGTCGGGGAGCGACCGCAGGAAGTTGATCGCGTCGATCGATGCGCCGGCCTCGGCGATCGCCTCCGCGAGCTCGTCGCGCGTGATCGGGTACTCGACCTCGGACAGGATGGACGACGGGGTTCGCTCCGGCGGCTCCGCGTTGCGCCTTGCCATGAAGACCTCCTCTGGAGTTCGTTCGAAAGGTGCGGCGGGGGCGGTCCACGGGCCAGGCGGGGCACCCCGCCCCGCCCCTGGAAGGCCGGCTGCGGCACGGCGCGGCGCCCCCGCCGTGAACTCCAGCCTCCGTTGCCGGGTCGGGGCGCCAGCCTTACAACCCGCCCGCCTTTCCAGCACGTTACCGGTCCGGACGCCTCCGGGCCGCCGAGGAGCCGACCGATGCCCGAGCGCACCACCGACCGCGTGAAGCAGATCCTCTCCTGGTACCCCTCGGACAACCCGGGGACCCTCGCCAACCTCCACCGCCTGCTCATGACGGGGAAGCTCGCCGGGACCGGCAAGCTCGTCATCCTGCCGGTCGATCAGGGCTTCGAGCACGGGCCCGCCCGTTCCTTCGCGAAGAACCCGGCCGGCTACGATCCCGAGTACCACGTGCAGCTCGCGATCGAGTCGGGCTGCAACGCCTACGCGGCGCCGCTCGGGTTCATCGAGGCGATCGCCGGGACCTACGCCGGGCAGATCCCGCTCATCCTCAAGCTCAACAACTCCGACTCGCTCTCGAAGCTCGGCGGCGCGCCGATCTCCGCGGTCACCGCCTCGGTGAAGGAGGCGGTGCGCCTCGGCTGCAGCGCCATCGGCTACACGATCTACCCCGGCTCCGACGCGCGCAACGAGCAGCTCGAGAACCTGCGCGCGCTCACCGAGGAGGCGAAGGCGAACGGCCTCGTCGTGATCGTCTGGAGCTACCCGCGCGGCTCCGGCCTCTCGAAGGAGGGGGAGACGGCGGTGGACATCTCCGCCTACGCCGCCCAGATCGCCTGCCAGATGGGCGCACATATCGTGAAGGTGAAGCCGCCCAAGGGCAACCTCGAGAACGCCGAGGCGAAGAAGGTCTACGAGGAGCAGAAGATCCCGATCGGCACGCTCGCCGAGCGGACGAGGCACGTCGTGCAGTCGGCGTTCAACGGCAAGCGGATCGTGATCTTCTCCGGCGGCGAGTCGAAGAGCACCGACGCGCTGCTCGACGACATCCGCGGCCTCAAGGACGGCGGCGCGTTCGGCTCGATCATGGGCCGCAACGCCTTCCAGCGCCCGAAGGCCGAGGCGCTCAAGCTGCTCGACGAGGTGATGCGGATCTTCGCGAGCTAGCCCACCCGCCGCCCGCTGGCCTGCTCCGGCCTCCGGCTCCTGCCGGACGATCCGTCGAGCCGGCCGGCGGGGGCTCCGAGTCTCGGAAGGGGGGCAGGCCCACCGGGACGCTGCGTCGGCTCCTGCGCACGAAACATGCAGCCCGCGGATGTTTTTCGCTTGCCTGACCGAGCGAGCGGGGTTTATAGGGCTTTACCTTTTGTTTCCGCGGTCTTCGCTCCGGCACCCGGCCGCAGCGTGGGGCCGGGGCCTCCCAGGCGAGGAACGAGACTCCATGCGGCTCTACCCGAAGGTCATCCCGACGATCGCCCGCGAGGTCATCCAGACCCTCATGCAGGACGGGGACGTCGAGATCGAGACCCTCCGCATCGCAGACGCCGAGATGGACATGGCGGCCATCATGAAGGAGTACCTCGCCGCCGAGGAGAGGGTGAACGCCGCGACGCGCGAGGCGCTCGAACGGCGCGGTTACGATCACTCCCGGTTCAACCAGGTGAAGCGCGAGATGGCCGACGTCCGCGGCTTCAAGATGGGCGAGGAGGGGATCGAGTACGTCATCGGCCAGATGATCGAGTTCCTGCTCATCTCCCGGAACGTGGAGGAGGTCTACGCGGAGGACCACTCGCTCCGGAAGAAGGTCTTCCAGATCTTCAAGAAGCACCTCGACGTCGACGACGAGATCGATCGCGAGGCCCGGGCCCGCCTGAAGCACCTCCAGGAAGGCACGAGCGCCTGGGACGTCGAGTACCAGAAGACGGTCGAGCTGCTCCGTAGGTCGCGCGGCCTGATCTGACGTTCGCGCCACTGGGGTCTCGGGCTTCAGGCCGCGGGCTTCAGGCAATCTCCAGGATCGCTCGGACCAATCTGCTGCCCTGAGGCCCGAAGCCTGACGCCGCAGGCCCGCTCCCGGCCGTTTTCTTGACCATCGATATCGCTCGCTTACGCTCGGCAGCTGGGCTGGAGGGCGTGGCGATGGGGCAGGCGGTGCACAGGGGGATCCGGGGCAGCGCCACGCTGGCGACGCAGCCGGTCTCGTCGTCCACCGTCCCCGCCGAGGCGCTCGAGCCGGGCGAGATGCGGCGCCTCCCGTTCGCCGGCGAGCTCCTCGGCGCCGCGCGCGTGCGGAGCAGCTTCGTGGCGGTCCCGCTCGACGCCTTCGACGAAGCCGGGCCGGCGCTCGCGCCGGAGGAGCAGGCGGCGTACCTGCAGCTCATCCGGCTCTCCTACGGCGAGGGGCGGAACTGGTGCCGCGTCCCCAAGCGCGCGCTGGAGGCACGGCTCCACGCGTCGGAGCGGCGCCTGCTACGGATGCTGGACGGGCTCGTCGCGAAGGGGCTCGCCCGCCCGCTGCACCGCGACAACCGCGGTACGCTCTGGCGCGTCTACCTCCCGCGCGAGGCCGCGGGGGAGGCCGTGGGTGACGAGGTGCTGCTCGGCCGCCCGCAGCGGAGTCCCGCGGTCCGCGTCCCTCCCGCGCCCGTGAACGAGCGCGCGCCCGCGCCTGGTC
>JAEYOU010000136.1 GCA_023411405.1 Pseudomonadota bacterium
CGCGTGGACCGACACGTCCGGCGCCCGCATCCAGGCGCACGGCGGCGGCTTCCTCAAGCACGGGTCGACCTACTACTGGATCGGCGAGGACAAGACGAACGGCACCGCCTTCCAGAACATCAAGTGCTACTCGTCGACGGACCTCGTCCACTGGACCTTCCGCCTGAACCTCCTCACGCGGCAGAGCAGCGGCGACCTCGGGCCCAACCGCGTCGTCGAGCGTCCGAAGTTCGTCTACAACGACGCCACCCGCCAGTGGGTCATGTACATGCACATCGACAGCTCCAACTACGCCGACGCGCGTGCGGGCGTCGCGACGAGCGGGGCGGCGGGGCCGTGCGACGACGCGTACGTGTACCGCGGGAGCTTCCGGCCGCTGGGCAACATGGCCCGCGACATGACGCTCTACAAGGACACCGACGGCCAGGCCTACCTCGCGGCCTCCGCCAACGAGAACGCGGACATGGTGATCTACCGGCTCTCCGCGGACTTCCTGAGCCCTGCGCAGGAGATCTACCGGCTCCCGGGCCAGCACCGCGAGTCGCCGGCCATCTTCAAGGTCGACGGCGTCTACTTCATGATCACGTCGGGCACCTCGGGCTGGGCGCCGAACATGCAACGGTACATGTCGGCCACGTCGCTCGCGGGGCCGTGGTCGAGCCTCCGGGACCTCACGCCGGGCTCCAGCACCTCGTACGAGTCCCAGACCACCTACGTCCTGCCCGTGACCGGCACCCAGACCACGACGTACGTCTACATGGGCGACCGCTGGTTCGGGAACAACCTGCCCGACTCGCGCTACGTCTGGCTGCCGCTCACCGTCAACTCCGGCAGCCGCACGCTCGCGATGTCCTGGTACGACTCGTGGACGATCGACACGGTGACCGGCACCTGGGCTGCCGGGCCCACGATCCCGAGCGTCGCGCTGGTCGCGCGGCACAGCGGCAAGGTGGCGGACGTGAAGGACGGCTCCACCGCCGACCGGGCGCCGGTGATCCAGTGGTCCTCGAACGGCGGCGCGAACCAGCGGTGGCGGCTCCAGGACGCCGGGAGCGGGTACCTCCGCGTGGTGAACGTCCAGAGCGGGAAGTGCCTCGACGTGACGAGCGGCTCCACCTCCAACGGCGCCACCGTCATCCAGTACACCTGCGGGACCGGCGCCAACCAGCAGTGGCAGCTCCGGGACATGGGGTCGGGGTACGCGCAGCTCGTCGCGCGCCACAGCGGCAAGTGCCTCGACGTGTCGAACGTCTCCACGGCCGACGGGGCCGCCCTCATCCAGTGGACCTGCGGGAGCGGGTACAACCAGCAGTGGCAGCGCCGGGAGTGAACGAGCTCGCCGCTGCAGGAAGGCGAGCGCCCGGCCCGCGGGCGCGACAAGAAGAGGGGCATGCCCGCCAGAGCGAAGCGCAAGGCGCCCAGGCGCCCCTCGAAGGTCGGTGAACGGCACGCCAAGAGCTCGGAGCGCGTGGTCCGAAAGGCCACGCGCTCCGCCGCGCCCCCGAGGGCGCGCGCGGGGGCACCCGCGAAGCCGGCGCTGCTCGCCGGGGGGAATCCGCAGATCCCGAAGGGCGACGGCGACGCCCCCGTGCAGGCGTACATCGAGGCGATGCCAGGCTGGAAGCGCGACCTCGGCCGCCGCCTCGACGCGCTCGTCGAGCGCGCGGTGCCCGGCGTGAAGAAGGCCGTGCGCTGGAACTCGCCGTTCTACGGCGTCGAGGGCAACGGCTGGTTCCTCGGCTTCCACTGCTTGACGAAGTACGTGAAGCTGGCGTTCTTCCGCGGCGCGGAGCTGCGGCCCCTCCCGCCCGGCCCGTCGAAGCAAGCCGACGTGCGCTACCTCGACGTCTACGAGGACGACCCGCTCGACGAGGAGCTCCTGTCGGACTGGTTCCGGCAGGCGTCGAAGCTGCCGGGGTGGGTTCCGTAGGGTCGTTGCAGCGGAACCGATCGCCGCTCGCCTGTCGAACCGCCGGCGGCGGCTTCTGCTCGTCCGCTCGCGGTGAGCCTGTCGAACCGCGGGCGGTCAGGGTCTCAGGCAGGGGACCGGCTCGATCCAGGTCGTTCCCGACGCCGCCGCGCTAGAGTGCGGAGACGTGGGGCCCGAGCGACTCCCTCTCCTCCTCCTCCCCGGTCTCGACGGCACGGGGAAGCTCTTCGCGCGCTTCGCAGCGGAGCTTCCGGGGAACATCGAGCCGACCGTCATCCCGCTCCCGGCGGAACCTCGGCCCGGACTCGAGCGTCTCGCCTCGGCGATGCGAGAGAGGCTCCCGATCGGTAGGCCGTACGCGCTGCTCGCCGAGTCCTTCTCCGGTCCCGTGGCGATCCGGCTCGCCGCCGAGCAGCCGCCGGATCTCGTCGCGCTCGTCCATGCGTTCCGCGAAGCGGTCCGCGAGACCGCGCCGGCGGTGCTCGCGGCGCGGGTCAGCACGGCCCTCGACGCGGACGAGGCCCGTGCGCTCGCGGCCTGCCGCGTCCCCGTCCTGTACGTCGGCGGCGCGCGCGATCGGCTCCTCCGCCCGGGGATCCCTGCGGAGTTGAAGCATCTCCGGCCGGCGATGGAGCTCCGGATCCTGGACGCGCCACACCTCGTGCTCCAGCGTGAGCCCGTGGAGTCGGCGCGCGTGGTCTCCGGGTTCCTCGCGCGTGCTGGAGCGGGTCGCGGCGCGACGGGCGTGGGCGGACTCGGGATCGGCTCGCTCGAAGAGCTGCGGTGTCGCCGCTCGGACTGATCCTCGTAACCGCTCGTGCTTCGACAGGCTCAGCACGAGCGGGCGTTCATCCCCGTAACCGCTCGTGCTTCGACAGGCTCAGCACGAGCGGGCGTTCATCCTCGTAACCGCTCGTGCTTCGACAGGCTCAGCACGAGCGGGCGTTCATCCCCGTAACCGCTCGTGCTTCGACAGGCTCAGCACGAGCGGGCGTTCATCCCCGTAGCCGCTCGTGCTTCGACAGGCTCAGCACGAGCGGGCGTTCATCCCCGTAACCGCTCGTGCTTCGACAGGCTCAGCACGAGCGGGCGTTCATCCCCGTAACCGCTCGTGCTTCGACAGGCTCAGGACGAGCGGCTGTTGGGGACCTCAGGATTCCTTCACGCTCTCTTCACCGCAGCACGTCCTCGATCCGCGCCGGATCCACCGGCTTCGCGAGGTGCCCGTCGAACCCGGCCTCGCTCGCGAGCGCGAGGTCCTCCGGCTGTGCGTACCCGCTCACCGCGACGAGCCGGATCGCGCCGCCGCGCCGGGCGCGGAGCCGCCGCGCGACCTCGTAGCCGTCCATGCCGGGGAGCCCGATGTCGCAGAGCACGACGTCGGGCCGCTGGGCGTCGGCCTTCGCGAGCGCCTCGGCGCCGTCGTGGGCGACGTCGACCCGATGCCCGAGGAGCTCGACGATCTGCGCGAGCGTCTCGGCGGCGTCGCGGTTGTCGTCCACGACCAGGACGGTACGCGGGCCCGCCGCCGCCGCGGCGCGCGCCTCCTCGGCGGCGCGCGCCTCGGACGCGGGGTGCGCGCGCGGGAGCGTGATCTCGAAATCGGTCCCGCGGCCGGCCCCCTCGCTCACCACCTGCACGGTCCCGCCGTGCAGCGCGACGAGCCCCTTCACCAGCGAGAGCCCGAGACCGAGGCCGCCCTCGCTGCGCGCCAGGGTCTGCTGCGCCTGGACGAACGGCTCGAACACCTGCTGCAGGAGCTCCGGATCGATCCCGGCGCCCGAGTCGCGCACGTGGATCACGACCCGCTCCTCGTCGGCCCCGAGGCGGAGCGAGACGCGCCCGCCGGCGGGCGTGAACTTGGCGGCGTTGTGGAGCAGGTTCCCGAGCACCTGCGCGAGGCGCGTCTCGTCGCCGTGCACGAGGACGCCGTGCGTGGGCCCGTCCACCTCGAACGCGAGGCCGCGCTCGCGCATGCCCGCGCGGTGGTCGTCCCCCGTGCGGCGCACCAGGGCGGCGAGGTCGAGATCCTCGAAGTGGAGGCGGATCTTTCCGCGGGCGATCCGCGTCACGTCCAGCAGGTCGTCGACGAGCCGGGTGAGGTGGAGGATCTGCCGGTTCGCGACGTCCTTCGCGCGCCGCGCCTGCGGCCCGGTCGCGTCGGCGTGCTCGAGGATGTAGAGCGCGTTGCGGATGGGCGCGAGCGGGTTCCGGAGCTCGTGCGACAGCATCCCGAGGAACTCGTCCTTGCGGCGGTCGGCCTCGCGGAGCGCCAGCTCGGCCCGGCGACGGTCGGTCACGTCGCTGAAGATGACGGCGAAGCGGCCCGGCGCGGGGCGGAAGCAGTGGATGCCGTAGAAGCGGTCCAGCGCGCGGTTGTAGGTCTCGAACCGGCGCGGCCCTCCGCCGAGCGCCACCGCGCAGTACGCCTCGATCCACGCTGGCTCGAAGTCCGGCTTCACCTCCCGCAGCGACCGGCCCACGACCTCCCCGGCCGCGACGCCAGACTGCTGCTCGAAGGCCCGGTTCATCTCCAGGAAGCGGACGTCGGGGGGAGCGCCGTCGAGCGCAGGGATCACCTCGCCGAGCGCGAACCCCTCCGTCATGCTGGTGAAGAGGGTCCGGTACCGCTCCTCGCTCTCCCGGAGCTGCTGCTCGGTGCGGCGCGCGGCGGTGACGTCGCGCGTGATCGCCAGGAGCGAGGTGACCCGGCCGGCCTCGTCGCGCTCGGGCACGAGCAGCGACGAGAGGAGCTGCTTGCCGAACGTCGGCCCCTCGAGCTCGAGCTCGACCGTGCGCGGCTCGCCGGTGGCGAGGACCTCCTCCGAGTGGCGGCGCCAGGACGCGACCGTGTCCGCCGGCAGGCCCAGCTCCTCGCTGGTCTTCCCGACCACCTCGCGCGCGGGGATCCCGTAGAACCTCGCGCCGTACTCGTTCACGTAGACGTGGCGGAGCTCGAGATCGAACCGGCAGATCACCTCGGGCGCGTTCTCGGCGAGGGTGCGGTACTGCTCCTCGGCCCGGCGGAGCAGGTCGATCATCCGGCGCTGCGCTGGTGCCTGCGCGCGGCCTTCGCGGGGATCCACGGTGGAGAGAACGATACTCCGGGCCCGGTATTCCGACACCCACCCCCTCCGCACGGGCCGCCGCTCGCTCCACCTCACGCCACCCCGCCGGGCCCACCTGGCTCAAGCGCTCGCCGGCCCGCCGAACGTCGCGCGCGCCCACGCGGCGGTCTCGACGGCGCCCGTCGCGAGCGGGGTGCCGTCGACGCCGAACCGCGCCCGGAACCGCGCGGCGTCCACGACGAACGGCTCCTCGAACTGGTACATCATCTCCTGGAGCTCGCGGAGGAGCGGCACGACGAGCGCCGCCGACCGGAAGAGCAGCGGGGGCATCCGGGAGATCCGCGCGTCGGGGCTGCCGAGCGCCGCGGCGAGGAGCCCGACCAGCTCCCCCGAGGGCCGGGCGGGCGCGCAGGGGAGCATCCAGAGCCCGTCGGCGCTCGCGTCGAGGCCGAGCGTGGCGAGGCCGGCGGCGACGTCGCGGCTGTAGTGGTACGTGTGCGGGATGTCGGGGTCGAACAGGACCTGCCCGGGCTTCCCGGCGACCAGCTGGCGGAGGAGCCGCTCGCCCAGCATCGAGTTGCCGGCGTTCGGGCCGTAGAAGTCGGAGGCGCGCCCCACGGCCGCGCGGACGTCCCCGCGCCGCGTCGCGGCCCGGAGGGCCTCGTGGAGCTCCGCCCGGAGGGCGCCCTTGCGCGAGCAGGGGTTGGGCGGCGTGTCCTCGTTCATCGGTCGCCCGCCGGTCCGACCGAGCGCGTAGACGTTGTCGAGCACCACGAGGCGCGCGCCTGCCCTCCCCGCGGCGGCGACGAGGTTCGCCTGGAGGCGCGGCAGCGTCTCGCGCCAGACCCGCGCGGAGTACGGCGTGTTCATGCAGTGGTAGACGACCTCGGCGCCGCGGGCCGCCTCGGCGCAGAACGCCGCGTCCATCGCGTCGCCCCGCACCACCTCGGCGCCCGCGACCGGCACCGCGCCGGCCGATCTGCGGACCACCCGGACCTGCTTGCCGGCGCCGATCAGCCGCTCGGCGAGGAGCGGGCCGATCTGGCCCGCCCCGAACACCACGTGAACGCCCGCTTCCGTCATCGTGCTCTCCGATCGTCCGTGGCCGGCACGGGGGACGGCTCGCGGCCGGGGGCACCCCACCGGAGGCCGTGACTCCGTGCGGCGGCGCAGCGTACTCCCGGGGTAAGCCACCGTCGAGCCCCCGATGCCCCGCCCCGTCCAGCCGCTCCCCGTCCGCGTGACACACTGGGTGAATGGCGTCCTGCTCGTCGTCATGGCCGGCAGCGGGCTGCGCATCCTGAAGGCCTTCCCCTCGCTCGGCGAGCAGGGCCGCCCCTACGGCTGGTACCCGTTCCACGGCGACGCACCGCCCGAGGCCCTCCTGATCGGCGGCTGGCTGGCCGGCGCCCGCCACTGGCACTTCGCCTTCGCGTGGCTCTTCGTCCTGAACGCCGCGGTCTACGTCGGCTTCCTCTTCGCGAGCGGCGCGTGGCGGGAGCGGCTCTTCTTCCCGCGCCGCGACGCGCGGCACGCCTGGCTCACGCTGCTCCACGATCTCCGCCTCCGCCGCGGACCGCCCCCGGCGCACGGGCTCTACAACGGCATGCAGCGGCTCGCGTACACCGGGGTGCTCGTCCTCGGGGCGCTCTCGATCCTCTCCGGCCTCGCGATCTACAAGCCGGTGCAGCTCCGCTGGCTCGCCGCGCTCCACGGCGGCTACGACGCGGCGCGCGCCGTCCACCTCCTCGTCCTCGTGGCGCTGGCCGCCTTCACCGTCCTGCACGTCGTCCAGGTGGCGCTCCACCCGCGGACGTTCGTGGACATGACGCTCGGCGGCCGCCGCGCGGAGGAGCCGCGGTGAGCCCGCCGGCCACCCGGCGCGGGTTCCTCGGCCGCGCCCTCTCGTCCGGCGGCCTGCTCGCGCTCGGCGGGCTCGGCTGCGACTCCCGGCGGCCGCAGGAGGGCTTCCTCGGGCTGATGGAGCGCGTGAACGAGGGGTTCCAGCAGGCCCTCTTCGATCCGGAACGACTCGCCCCCGAGCTGCCCGAGGCGGCGCTCACGCCGCCGGGGAAGTACCCGGCCTACCGCCTCGGGCGCGACTACCCTGCCGCGCCCGCGGGCTGGGCGCTCCGGGTGGGCGGCCTCGTGCAGCGCCCCCTCGTCCTCTCCGCCGACGAGCTCCGGCGGCTCCCGCGTACCCGCGTGCGCGTGCGGCACCACTGCGTGGAGGGCTGGTCCGCGGTGGCGGCGTGGGACGGCGTGCGGCTCTCCGAGGTCGCGCGGCTGGCCGGCGTCGACCCGCGGGCCCGGCACGTCGAGTTCCGGTCGTTCGAGCGGGGCTACTTCTCCTCGTGGGATCGCGAGAGCGCCCTCCACCCGCAGACGATCCTCGCGTACGGCATGAACGGGAGCCCGCTCGACCGCCGCTACGGCGCGCCGCTGCGGCTCTACTCCGCCGTGAAGCTCGGCTACAAGATGGTGAAGTGGGTCTCGGAGGTCACGTTCCTGCCCGCGAAGACCGGCGGGTACTGGGAGGACCAGGGGTACGAGTGGTTCGCGGGGGTGTGAGGACCTCACCCCAGCATCTGCCGCTCCACGAGCCGCCGGTACAGCCCTGCCCCGCGCAGGAGCTCCGCGTGGCTCCCCGCCTCGACGACCTGCCCGCCGTCCACCACCACGACGCGATCGGCGGTCGCCACGGTCGAGAGCCTGTGGGCGATGACGAGGGTGGTCCGGCCGCGCATGAGCCGCGCGAGGGCGTCGCGGACGAGCCCCTCGGACTCGGCGTCGAGCGCGCTCGTCGCCTCGTCGAGGAGGAGGATCCGGGGGTCGCGGAGGAGCGCGCGCGCGATGGCGAGCCGCTGGCGCTGGCCGCCGGAGAGCTGCTGGCCGCGCTCGCCGACGCGCGTCGCGTAGCCCTCGGGGAAGCGGGCGACGAACTCGTGCGCGTGCGCCCAGCGGCAGGCGTCGATCACCTGCTCCCGCGTCGCCCCGGGCCGGCCGTACCGGACGTTCTCCTCGACGGTGGTCGAGAAGAGCACCGGCTCCTGCGCGACGACCCCCATCTGCCCGCGGAGCCACGCGGGGTCGAGCGCCCGCAGGTCGCGCCCGTCGAGGAGGACGGCGCCCGAGGTCGGGTCGTAGAGCCGGCAGAGGAGCGCGCCCAGCGTGGTCTTTCCGGCGCCGGACGGACCGACCAGCGCGACCACCTCCCCCGCGGCGATCGTCAGGTCCACGCCCCGGAGCACCTCGGCCTCGGGCCGGGTCGGGTACGCGAACCGGACCGCCTCGTACCGCACCTCGCCCCGGCACGACTCCGGCCGGGCGCCGCCGGAGAGCGGCATCTCCGGGACGCGATCCACGAGCGCGAGCACCTTCTCGGCGGCGCCCAGGCTCTTCATCACCTCGGCCCAGAGGTCGGCGAGGGCGCCGAGGCTCATCGCCACGAGGAGCGTGTAGACGAGGAAGGCGGTGAGCGCGCCGGGCGAGAGCTCGTCGCGCGCGACCAGCACGCCGCCGTAGCCGAGCACCGCGGCGGCGGCGGCGTAGACGCCCGCCGACGCCGAGCCCATGAAGGTCGCGGACGCGAACGCGCGCCGCCGGGCCGCCTGGTACGCGTTCTCGATCGCGCCGCCGAACCGCGCCGCCTCGAGCCCCTCGGCGGCGTGGGCGCGCACCGTCCGGATGGCGGAGAAGGACTCCTCGGCCACGTGCGAGGCGTCGGCGAGCGCGTCCTGGTACTTGCGGGCGAGCGCGCGGACCTTGCGCCCGTAGATCACCGCCCCGACGGCGACCGGCGGCACGACCAGCAGCATCACCGCGGTGAGCCGGGGCGAGGTGACGAGCAGGAGCGCGAGCGCGCCCAGGGCGGTGATGGCGTGGCGGAGCGCCATCGAGAGGTAGCCGGAGAGGAGCCCCTGGAGGCTGGCCGCGTCGGTCCCGATGCGCGAGACGAGATCGCCGGTCCGGGCGGCGTCGAAGAAGGCCACCTCCTGGGCGACGAGGCTCCCGAAGAGCCGCTCCCGCACGCGCCGGACGCCGCGCTCGCCCGCGAGCGAGAACAGGATCGCGCGGCCCGCCACCGCCAGCCCCTGCACGACGGCGAGGCCGGCGAGGAGGAAGGCCACCCGCGCGAGGCGTCCCGGATCGCGCCCGGCGATCGCGCCGTCCACGATCGCCCGGATGCCCTGCGGGTAGACGAGCGCGAGCCCGGCGCCGAGCGTGAGCAGCGCGGTGGCCGCGGCGAGCGAAGGGAGCTCCTTGCGGAGCAGCGCGAAGAGCCGGCGCAGCGTCCGGCCGCGTGGGCCGCGACCCTCTGCGCTCAGCCCCTCCACGGCTCCGCGATCCGCAGGGCCGAGAGGATGGCCCGGGTCGAGGGGGACCGGTTGAGCGTGTAGAAGTGGATGCCGGGCGCGCCGCGCCGGAGCAGGTCGGCGCACTGGAGCGTGGCGTACGAGAGGCCGAGATCGCGCGCCGCCTCGGCGTCCTCGCGCCGGACGTCCATCGCCGCGGCGAGGACCCGCGGCAGGCTCGCGCCGCACATCCTCGTCATGCGCTCGATCTGCTCGACCGACTGGATCGGCATGACGCCGGGCAGGATCGGCGCGGTGACGCCGGCGGTCCGCGCCCGCTCGACGAACTCGAAGAAGCGCGCGTTGTCGAAGAAGAGCTGCGTGACGAGGAAGTCCACGCCCGCGTCCACCTTCGCCTTGAGGTGGGCGAGATCGCGCGCGAGGTCGCGCGTCTCGACGTGGCCCTCGGGGTAGGCGGCGCCGCCGACGCAGAAGTCCCAGCGCTTCGGCTGCGCGCGGATGAAGGCGACGAGATCGCTCGCGTGCGCGAAGCCGTCGGGGTGGGGCCGGAAGGCGGCCTCGCCCTTCGGCGGATCGCCGCGGAGCGCCATCACGTTCCGGATGCCGGCGGCCTGGAGCTCGTCGAGCACCGACGCGAGCTCGTCGCGCGACGAGCCGACGCAGGTGAGGTGGGCCATCGCCTCCACCTCGCTCTCGTGCTTGAGCCTCTTGACGAGCTCGACGGTGCGGGCGCGGGTCGAGCCCCCGGCGCCGTAGGTCACGCAGACGTAGGCGGGGCCGAGCGGCCGGAGCGCCTCGACGGTGCGGAAGAGGGACGTCACGCCCTCCTCGGTCTTCGGCGGAAAGAACTCGAACGAGAAGACCGGCTCGCCCCGTTCCTTCGCGAAGCGCAGGATGTCGTGGATCTTCACGGCCCGAGAGTAGCCGCAGCGACCCGCGAACGCCAGCGGACCGGGCCGGCGGGTTGACACGGCCGCGGCGCCGGGCCAAGGAAGTACACCGTGTCGCGCCCCCCGCGGTACATCACGCCCGAAGGCTTCCAGCGCCTCGCGACCGAGCACGATCGGATCTGGTCGGTCGAGCGCCCCCGCATCGTCGCCGAGGTCGAGGCGGCCGCGGCGCTCGGCGATCGGAGCGAGAACGCCGAGTACATCTACGGCAAGAAGAAGCTGCGCGAGCTCGACCGGCGCCTCCGCTTCCTCTCCGAGCGGCTCGATTCACTGACCGTCGCACACACCCGCCCCGACCCCGCGGGCCGCGCCTACTTCGGCGCGTGGGTCACCGTGGAGGACGGGGACGGCGAGGAGCGCACGTACCGGCTCGTGGGGCCGGACGAGTTCGACGGCGCCGCCGGGCTCATCAGCGTCGAGGCGCCGCTCGGCCGGGCGCTCCTGGGCCGCCGGGAGGGCGAGACGGTCCAGGTCCTGCGGCCCGCCGGCGCGATCGAGCTCACGGTGGTCGAGGTGCGGTGGACGAGGGACGGGTAGGCCGCGCGGCCGCCGCGATCCATCTTGTCCGGAGGGCCGTTCCGGGAGGGATTGGGGGAGGCGGGCATCCCATGATGCGAGAGGGGTCGGGCTCGGGGATCATCCGGGTGATGACCTGGAACGTGCACGGGCTGCGCGGCAGCGACGGCCGGCGCGATCCGGAGCGCATCGCGGAGGTGATCCGGGCCTGCGCGCCGGACGTCGCCGGGCTCCAGGAGGTCGGCGCGCCCGCGCGGCCGGGCGGGCCCGAGCGCGCCGCCGACCACCTCGCGCAGCTCACCGGCATGCAGCTCGCGTTCGGCCCCACCCTCGCCCCGAACCACGGCTTCGCCTACGGCAACGCCGTCCTCTCGCGCCTGCCCATCGCGGCGGTGCGGACCTACGACCTCTCCGTCCCCGGCCGCGAGCCGCGCTGCTGCATCCGCGCGGACGTGGCGTTCCCCGGCGCGCGCGCGCACTTCTTCTCGGCGCACCTCGGCCTCCACTGGCGCGAGCGTCGCTGGCAAGCCGCGCAGCTCCTCTCCGCGGACATCCTCCGCGACGCGGCCCTCGCGTACCCGCTCGTCCTCGTCGGCGACTTCAACTCGCTCACGCGGCGCTCGGCCGTGCCGCGGTGGCTGCGCCGCACGCTCACCGACTGCGCCCTCGCCGCCGGCGACGCAGCCCCCACCTTCCCCGCGCGCTTCCCGCTCCTGCGCCTCGATCACGTCTACGCGTCGAGCGCGCTCGCCGTCCTCGACGCGCACGTGGTCCGGACCGCTCTGACGCGCGTCGCGTCCGATCACCTGCCCGTCGTGGTCGAGCTCGAGCTCACCGCGGCGGCGGGGCGGGCGCCCCCTCCCAGGGACGTCGAGGCGCCGGGCGTGCGGACGTCCGCGAATCGGGCCTGGGTCCCGGACGCGCCAAAGGGTTGAGTCCGGGCGCTCGCCCGCTCCCAGCCCCCTCCCCCGCCTGCGCCGTGCCGGAACGGGTGATCGGCATGTACCCGCGCGCTCCGATGCTCAGCTTTCGTGCGTTGCGCCGCATGGTCGCGGCCGTTCCTTCGGGAGGGAGAGACATGGCGATGAGCTGGAAGGCGATGCGGCACATGGTCGATCAGAAGGCGATCCGGCGGATGATCGACCGGGACAACCTCCTCAAGCAGCTCGGGCTCGAGCAGCGCTCGCCCGCGAGCGACTTCTTCACGGGCCTCGGGCTCTTCTCGGTGGGGGTGCTCGTCGGCGCCGGGCTCGGGCTCCTCTTCGCGCCGAAGCGCGGCGAGGACGTCCGCGCGATGGTGAGCGACCGGTGGCGGAGCCGGAACGCGGCCAAGCTCTCCGGCGACGTCTCGCACCCGATGGGCGCGGAGGCCGGCGTCCCGCCGACGACGAGCACGGTCGGGCACTGAGCCCGGCGGGCGCGCCCGGGCGGGTGCAGCCGGCGTCCGGGGCGTCAGTCCGGCCAGGTAGACTCGGAGCACTTCTCACGAGGAGTGCTCCGAGATGCCGACGGTGGGGGAGGTCATCCGCAGGATCCTGCCGCACGGCACGAACCCGGCGCCGCCGGCCGAGCCCGCGCTGCTCGACTGGCGCGCGCCGCCGCTCTGGCCACCGGACCTCTTCGCCGTCGCGGCCACGCTCTCGACGCTCTCCGGTGCCTACGCGCACGCCGCGGTGACCGGCGGTACCCGCGCCTCGGCGCCCGAGGCGGCCGACTTCGTCGCGCGCGTCGAGGATCTGGGCGCGGTGTGGCGCCTGCTCGACGAGGAGCGGATGGGGGAGGCGATGGCGCGCGTCCAGGAGCTCTGGACCGTCCTGCTCGACGCCGGCCGGCTGCCCGTCTCGGAGCACCCAGGCCCCGGCGCGAGCGCGTGGTGCGCCGCGGCGCTCGAGCTCATGGCCATCGCGGACGAGGCCTCCGCCGGCATCGGCTTCGACGCCGCGTCGAGCCCGGTCTTCTCCGCGATGGTCGCGGAGCGCCACTTCTCCGCCATGGTCGCGAACTGGCGCTCCGGTCCTGCCTCGCTCGACGAGGCGCCGCTCCGCGCGGATCGGACGACCGCGACGCTCTGTATCCTCGTCCCGCCGGAGGAGTGCTGCGTCCAGCCCAAGGCGCGCACGCCGCAGGTCGGGTGCACGCCGCGCTCGCTCACCCATCACCTCGCGCTCCTGCCGCCGCTCGGTGAGGTGACGACGAGCTACCTCCTGAGCCCCAAGCCGGCGGCCGGTGACCGCCTGAACCTGCTCCTCGTCCCCTACCCGTTCACGATGAGCGCCGGCGCGTTCGAGCCGACGGAGCTGCACGCCGGCGAGGGCTGGGGGCGGTTCCGCATCCGCCAGGACTGGTTCCCGCCCGGCGACCCCGAGCGCTCGGGCCGGCTCCTCGCCGCGTTCCTCGGCGAGCTCGTCGCGGAGGCGCGGCGGCGTGGCGACGGCGCGGTCCACGCCGTCGTCCTCCCGGAGCTCGCCCTCGACGCGGAGCGGGCGCTGGTGGTGGGCCAGGAGCTCTCGAAGACCGGGGTCGACCTCTTCGTCTCCGGCGTCCTCACGCCGGGCCCCGACGGCCACCCGCCGCGCAACGACGTGATGAGCGTGCTCTACCAGGACGAGGCGGTGCTGACGTACTGGGAGCAGTCGAAGCACCACCGCTGGCGGCTCGAGCGCGGGCAGATCGAGGCCTACGGCCTCCCCCTCGATCCCGCGCACCTCTGGTGGGAGGACGCGGACGTCTCGGCGCGGCACGTGCGGTTCTACGGGTTCCACGAGGGCGCGACCCTGGCGACGCTCGTCTGCGAGGACCTCGCCCGGATCGATCCCGTCCAGCCGGTGCTCCGCGCCGTCGGCCCCAACCTCGTCATCGCGCTCCTCATGGACGGCCCGCAGATGAGCTTCCGGTGGCCGGCGCGGTACGCGACGGTGCTCGCGGAAGACCCGGGCTCGACGGTCCTCACCATCACCTCCGCCGGCCTCGTCGATCGCCACCTCGCGACCGCCGTGACGGCGAAGCGTCCGCCCATGGAGCGCGCCATCGGGCTCTGGAAGGACGCCTCCGGCCCCACGCGGCAGCTCGTGCTCGCGCCGGGGAGCCACGGCGTGCTCCTGCGCGCGTCCCTGGTGTGGGTGGAGGAGCGTACGCTGGATCGACGCTCGGACGGGTGCGCGACGCGGGAGATCCGGTGGGGCGACATGCTGCAGATCCCCCACCCCGCGCCGCCGGACTGGTTGACCCCGATCGCGTCCCTGACTAGTGTCAGGTGAGGAGGGGCGTCGTGGTCAAACCGGGAAAGATCATCGGCGAATACAACGGCGCGGGATACCCGAAGAACAACCCCAAGTTCCTCGAGGAGGCCGCCAAGCTCCTCGAGCGCCGCAGGGGCGACCTCGAGAGGTACAGGCAGTACGTCCGCGAGTGGTCCGCGAAGCTGCGCGCGGGCGTGAAGCCTTAAGGAGCGCCGGCGTCCTCCGCGGCGATCGCCGCGAGCCGCGCCCAGAGCTTCTCCGAGCCCGTCCCCTCCACCGCCGAGAAGGGCACCGCCTCGCCGCGCGGGAGCCCGAGCGCCTTCTCCACCTCGGCGAGCGCCGCCCCCTGCCGCGTCCTGGCGAGCTTGTCCATCTTGGTCGCGGCGACGATCACCCGCCGCCCCGCGCCCGCGAGGAACCCGGCCGCGTCGAGATCGCTCTCCGAGGGCGGGTGCCGCGCGTCCACGATGAGCACCACCGCCCGGAGCACGTCACGCTCGCGCAGGTAGTCCTCGATCATCGCCGCCCACGCGTCGCGCTCGGCCCGGGAGACCTTGGCGTAGCCGTAGCCCGGGAGATCGCAGAGCCGCAGCGCCCGCGGCCGCGCGGCCGGCGTCGGCCGGTAGCTCACGTCGAAGAACTGGAGGGCGCGCGTGCGGCCCGGCGTGTTCGACACGCGGGCGAGCCCCTTCCGCCGGGTGAGCGCGTTGAGCATCGAGGACTTGCCGACGTTGGAGCGCCCGACGAACGCGACCTCGGGGGTCCGGCCGCGCGGCCACTCCCCGGGCTTCGTCGCGGTCCGCGCGAACTCGGCCGAGACCACCTGGATGGCCACGTCACTTTCCTTTCGCCGGGGCCGCGGGCTTGGCGGGCGCCGGCCGTGCGGGCACCGCTGCGGGCGCGCGCTCCTTCGTCCAGTGATCGATGAGCGGCAGCTTCTTCTTGTAGTCGAAGCGGACGAGGCTCGGGGCCGACTCGCCGTGGCATGCCACGCAGGCCTTCTCGCCCGGACTCGCCAGACCGAGCAGCCGCGCGAGCTCCGGATCGCGCATCACGTACGGCGCGGCGTAGAGGCTCCCCGGGCCGTGGCACGCCTCGCAGGTGATCCCCGAGAGGCCGGCGTCGGCGTCCGGCGAGTGACACGAGAGGCAGCGCGGGTCCTTGCGGTTCTGCGCGGGCAGCGCCTCGAAGGCCCGCGCGTGCGGCCCCGCCCGCCAGACCTCGTAGGCGGCGGCGTGGCAGGCCTTGCACGTCTCCGGGCCGACGCGGGCCCCGGCGGCCGTGCCGACGGAGCGGACCGCGCTCGGGGCGGCGGGCTGGGGATCGACGCCGGCGGCGGCGGCCGGCACGAGGGCGGTGAGGAGCAGCGCGAAGGTTCTGGGGGGGCGGAGGTTCACGGGGTCCGGAGTATAATGCCTCATGCGCATCGCACAGCTGGCCTTGATCGTCCCCCTCCTCTCCGGCCCCGCCACGGCCCTCGCGGCCCCCTGGAACGGCGTCACCCCGGGTACGACGACGCAGGCCCAGGTGGAGGCGCGGTTCGGCGAGCCCACCAAGCGGACCAAGAGCGGCGCCCGTGCGGTGCTGGGCTACTTCGGCGACCAGGCGATGGAGGGCACGAAGCAGGTGCAGTTCCACCTGGACGACGCCGGGCGGGTGCAGGAGATCACCGTGTTCCTGATCGTCCCCCTCGACCCGGAGACGATCGAGGGCAAGTACGGAAAGCCCTCGCAGAAGACCTTCGTCGACGCCACGTTCCAGAAGGTGTGGCTCTACGCGTCGCAGGGCGTGACGGTGTACTGGGCGAAGGACGGGAGCGGCGCCGAGGCGCTGTCGTTCGGCCCCGCGAAGGCGGGCGCGGCGCGCCCCGAGCAGGCGCGGCCCGGCGGCGCGCGGGCCGAGGGCGACCT